>NZ_JBHVGB010000239.1:0-7251 GCF_042801335.1 Nocardioides sp. NPDC057577
GCGTACGCCCTCATCAGCTCGTACGCCGGCCCTGACCGAAGTCATCGGTTTACTTGTCGTCCTCGGGGTTGACGTCCATGTGCTCGATGTCCTGGAAGTGGGGCGGCTCGTCGTCCTTGTTGGCGAACTTGTTGACGAGCCAGGTGATGGCCCACAGGATCACGCCGATGACCATCAGGCCGCCGGCGATCTCGTAGACGATGCCGTCGCGGTCGACCCACGGGCCGGCCAGGTAGATGCACAGGATGGCGGCGATGGGCGGCAGGTACTTGGGCGCCGTGAAGAACACCTTGTCGGTGTCGGCCCGTCGGTTGCGCAGGACCAGGCACGCGATGTTGACGATCGCGAAGACGCACAGCAGGAGCAGCGCCGTGGTGGAGCCGAGGTTGGAGACGATGTTGCTGTCCGGGTCGCTGGAGACGTACCAGATCAGGCCCAGCGCCAGCAGCGTGGTGAAGATGATCGCGATGTAGGGAGTGCGGCGGCCGGGCAGGACCGCGCCCAGCTGCTTGGGCAGCACCCGCTGTTTGGCCATGCCGTAGACCAGACGGCTGGCCATCAGCATGTTGATCAGCGCCGTGTTGGCGACGGCGAAGACCGCCAGGAACGGGAAGACCTTGTCGATCGGGAAGTCGGGAGCACCCTTGGCGACCACCTCGAGCAGGGCCCGGCCCTCGGACTCACGGATCGTCTCGAGCTCTCCGGGGGACAGCACACTGACGACCGAGACCGCGACCAGGATGTAGAGGAGCGCGGCTGCACCCAGGCCCATGAACATGGTGCGCGGGAAGATCTTCTCCGGCTCCTTGGTCTCCTCGACCATGTTGACCGCGTCCTCGAACCCGACCATCGCGAAGAAGGCCACCGAGGTCGCCGCGGTGACCGCGAAGACCACGCCCATGTTGTTGTAGTCGTCGAAGGAGACCAGCTCGGCCATGTCGGCCTCGCCCTGGGCGATCACGTAGAAGCCGACGCCGATGACGATGCACAGTGCGATCATCTCGACGAGGGTGAGGACGATGTTGAACTTCACGCTCTCGCCCACGCCACGCAGGTTGATCAGCGCGAGCAGGACCATGAAGCCCAACGCGACCAGGGTGACGACGCCCTCGCTGGGCGCATCCATCCAGCCGTTGATCTCCAGCCCGCCGAAGAAGTTCTGCGCCAGCGTGTTCGCCGAGGTGGACGCGCTGGTGATGCCCGAGCAGGCAACCGCGAAGGTGACCATGAAGGTGAGGAAGTGGAAGCCGAACGCCTTGTGCGTATACAGCGCGGCGCCTGCCGCGCTGGGGTACTTGGTCACCAGCTCCAAGTAGGAGTACGCCGTCATGGTGGCCACCACGAAGGCGAGCAGGAACGGCAGCCACAGGATGCCGCCCACGTAGCCGGCCATGGTCCCGGTGACGGCGTAGACGCCGGCTCCCAGGATGTCACCGACGATGAAGAGCAGAAGGAGCCAGGGCCCCATCACTCTCTTCAACTCGGGTGCTTCTTCTTTCGCCAGGGTTGTCATGATGTCCTTCCTGGTCACGTTCGAAACTCAGTTCCGAAATTGGGATGAAGGGATCCCTCAATCAAAGCCCAAGCTCGCCGTCAGGTGTACGACAATTCGTAAACACGCCGTAACCGGACGAAATTTCGCGGATAGGGTCGCGCCATGACCTTCTCCATCGTCGCCAGAGCAGTTGATCCAGGCACCGGGGAGCCCACCTGGGGTGTGGCCGTCGCTTCGAAGTTCCTCGCCGTCGGATCGGCCGTCCCGGCCGCCGTAGCGGGGGTCGGAGCCATCGCCACCCAGGCCGAGGCCAACGTCGCCTACAAGGGTCTCGCGCTCGCCCACCTCGACGAGGGTGCAACCGCTTCGGTCGCCCTCGAGAGGCTGCTGGAGGAGGACGAGCGACGTGACCACCGTCAGGTCGGGATCGTCGACGTCGACGGCAACGCCGCATCCCACACCGGACCGTCCTGCTTCGACTGGGCGGGCGGCCGGACCGGCTCCACCGAGAATGGGGCGTACGCGATCCAGGGCAACATCCTCACCGGCCCCGAGGTGGTCGAGGCGATGGAGGCCGCCTGGCTGGCCTCCTCCCCCGAGGAGCCGCTGCAGCACCGGCTGCTGGCGGCCCTGGCCGCGGGCGACGAGGCGGGCGGCGACAGCCGCGGGCGGCAGAGCGCGGCTCTCCTGGTGGTGCGCGAGGAGGCCGGCTACGGCGGCAACGACGACATCGCGGCCGACCTCCGGGTCGACGACCACGCGGCGCCGATCACCGAGCTGAAGCGGCTCCTGGACCTCAGCGACTTCTACCTGACCGCGTCGACCGAGACCGAGAAGGTGCAGGTCACCCCCGAGATCGAGGCCGAGGTGGAGACGTACGCCGCGGCGAACGGCGCCTCGGGCTTCCTCGCCTGGGTGGCCACCGAGAACTACGAGATGCGGGTGGCGGAGGACCTGTCCTGGATCGACCGGCGCATCCTCGACATCGTCAGGACGCCGCAGTGAGCGCGATCCTCGCCATCGACGCCGGCACCACCGGTGTCACCGCCCTGATCGTGACCGAGAAGGGCGAGGTCGCGGCCCGGGGCTATGAGGAGTTCGACCAGCTCTTCCCCAGCCCGGGCCGGGTCGAGCACGTGCCCGAGGGGATCTGGCAGGCGACCCTGGAGGCGTGCCGTACGGTCCTCGCGGCCCACGGCAAGGACGACCTCGTCGGTATCGGGATCACCAACCAGCGCGAGACGGTCGTGCTGTGGGACCGGGAGACGCTGGGGTCGCCGCGGCGGGCGATCGTGTGGCAGGACCGGCGCACGACCGCGATGTGCTCCTCGATGGCCGATCACGACGCCCGTGTCCGGGAGCTGACCGGGCTCCGCCTGGACCCCTACTTCAGCGCGACGAAGCTGGCCTGGATCCGTGAGAACGAGCCGCACACCTGGGCGCACGTGGAGTCTGGCCGCTACGCGATCGGCACCGTCGACTCCTACCTCATCGCCCGGATGACCCGCGGCCTCCACCACGTCTCCGACGTCTCGAACGCGTCGCGGACGCTGCTGTTCGACATCGGTGCCAACGACTGGTCCGACGAGCTGTGCGACCTGTTCGGGGTGCCGCGCGACGCGCTGCCGGAGATCGGCCCCAACTGGGGAGAGGGCGTGGTCACCGACCCGCGCTCCTTCCTGGACCTGTCGCTGCCGATCGCCGGAGTGGCCGGGGACCAGCAGGCGGCGCTGTTCGGGCAGGCCGCGTTCGAGGTGGGCGACTCCAAGTGCACCTACGGCACCGGCTCGTTCGTGCTGACCAACACCGGCACCACGCCGCAGCGATCGGACTCCGGCCTGCTCACCTCGCCGGGCTGGATGTCACCCTCGGGCGAGGTGACGTACGTCCTGGAGGGCTCCATCTTCGTGACCGGCGCCGCGGTGCAGTGGCTGCGTGACGGCCTGCAGATCATCGGGTCTGCCGCGGAGACCGAGGCCCTGGCGAGCACCGTCACCTCGTCCGAGGGCGTCGTGTTCGTGCCCGCCCTGACCGGTCTGGGCGCTCCGCACTGGGACCCCGACGCCCGCGGCACGATCATCGGCATCACCCGCGGCACCACCCGCGCCCACGTCGTGCGGGCGACCCTGGAGGCGATCACCTTCGAGGTTCGCGACGTGATGGCCACGATGCCGACTCCCGTCGCCTCGCTCAACGTCGACGGCGGCGCTGCCGCCAACGACCTGCTGTGCCAGCTGCAGGCCGACCAGCTCGGTGTCGACGTCTCCCGGCCCCGCTACGTCGAGACCACCGGTCTCGGCGCGGCCTTCCTCGCCGGCCTCGGGGTCGGTGTGTGGTCCTCCTTCGACGAGATCCGCGAGACCTGGGCCCTGGACCGCACGTTCTCCCCCGACACGTCGCGTCGCGATGCGGCCGATGAGGCGTACGCCTCCTGGACCAGGGCCGTCGAGCGCTCCCGACAGTGGGCATGAGCACCGCGCGGCGCGGCGTTCCGTGGTGGGCCTGGGCGCTCATGGCAGGTGCGGTGCTCGTGGTTCTCAGCTTGGTCAGCGCCGGCGTGCTGACCTTCTGGGTGGGCGCCGACCTTCGCAAGGCCGCCGACGACGTGCCGGCCGACTGCCTCGACCTCGCGCATGCGGTAGGAGCGCCGGACCTGCCCGATGAGACCTCGTCCGCGAGCTGCACCTACATCGGCTTCCAGGACTGGCAGTTCGAGGGCGCGATGACGGTCCCCCGGGCCGAGCTCGACACCTGGCTCGCCCGCCTCCCCGGCTCACCGGTCCTGGGCGAGACCGGCTGCACCGACGCGGTAGCCTGCGTCCAGGTCGACCTCACCCAGGTCGGCGACGAGGTCGACGCCCACTACCTCGACGTCGCCGTCCTCAGCGAGAGCGACGGCGTCGCCGAGGTCCGCATGGCAGCCTTCACGACATGACCCGGATCCTGCATCTCTCCGACACCCATGTCTCCGCGAGCGGCGTCGACATGGACGGTGTCGACGCCATCGCCGCTCTCGAAGGCATCCTGCGCGACGCTTGCCACGTGCCCGGGCTGGACGCCGTCGTCGTCAGCGGCGACATCGCCGATGACGGCTCGGCGGCAGGCTGCGGCGCGGTCCTGGAGCGGGTGGGCGCCTTCGCGGCCGAGCGCGGCATCCCGCACCTCTACTCGACGGGCAACCACGATGCCCGCGGCCCGTTCCGCGAGGTGCTCGGCAGCGGACACCGGGACCCGGACGGGAGCGACCGCGGCCGGCTGCTGGATCCGGAGTCGGACCTGTGCGCGGCGGTCAGCTTCCTGGGCGACCTCAGGATCGTCACCATCGACAGCCTGGTCCCCGGCGAGACCCACGGCTTCCTCGACGAGCACCAGCTGGCCTGCCTCGCGAACGAGCTGGCGACGCCGACCCGTGACGGAACCGTCCTCGTCCTGCACCATCCGCCGCTCCACCTGGCCTCCCTCCCGTGGGTCGCCGACGTCGTCCTCCGCAACATCTCCGCCCTCGGCCGGGTGGTGCGGAGCAGCGACGTACGCGCCATCCTCACCGGACACCTGCACTTCCAGGTCAGCGGATTCCTCGCCGGCGTACCCGTCTGGGTGACCCCCGGCGTCGTCACCCGCATCGACACCACCGCACCCCCACATCTCGTACGCGGCGTGCTCGGCGCCGGCGCCACCGTCGTCGACCTCGCCGACCCCGCCTCCCCCACCTTCCACGTGCTCTCCGCCCGCGACCCCCGTGCGGGCGAGCAGGTCTACCTCTACGACCCCGCCTCTGGCGAGGACGTCATCGACGAGGACTGAGGTCAGGGTCCTCACTGGCCTCAAGCGAGTTTCTGGGCGACCTCGTTGAGGTTCGCTCGCAGCTTGTTGCGGTAGGCGTCGTGCTGCTCGGGCAGCCGGGCGTCGCAGTAGGCGGCCAGGTCGGGTCCGGTGACCTCGATGACGCTGCGTCCGGCGGCGGCCTCGGTCTCGAACTGGTCGAGGACCTCGCGCAAGATCTCGACGATGTCCATGCCGTCGCCGGCGGTGAAGCGCCACATGTAGCTCTTCATCTCGCCATAGACGGTCCTGTAGTCGGCGGGCAGCTCGGCAGCGCGGGCCTCCATGCGCTTCCAGTCCTTCTTGTCACCGATCAGGCGGGTGAGGATGTTGTTCATGTTGATGCTCCTTCGTCGGGTCGTTTTCTTGGCTCCGTTTCGGGCCGTAGAAGAAGCGTGCAGGCCTGACGCAGCGTCAGGGTCAAGCACTGATCCGAAGAAACTTTCCACCGGTCGCGACCCTCAGGCCGCCAGGGTGTGGTCGAGGATCAGGTCGCGCAGCCTGAGCTCGGCGGGTGACAGTGACGCTGGGTCCGGTGCCCGAGAGTCGGGTGGTGACTCCGGTGACCGAATGTCGGGCAGTGGGTACGGTGGCCAGGTGTCGGGTGGGGGGCTGGTGTAGATGTGGCCCGTGGGTGTGATCGTGATGATGCTGCCGTCGGGTCCTGGTCTGGCCTGCCAGCCGAGCGCCTCTTTGGCCTGGTTGCATCGTTCGCACAGCCCTTCCAGGTTCCGGGCGCTGGTGGTCCCGCCGTCGGCGTGGCGTTGGATGTGGTCGATGTTGCGGATCGGGGCATCACACCCGTTGGTGCGACATGTCCCACCGTCACGGGTGGTGACGAAGTCGGCCAGCCCCTCGGGGGCCTTCCTGGAGCGGGACTCCATCGCGACCAACTGACCGGCGGGGTCGGTGAACAACCTGCGGACGAACACCTCGGCATCAGCAAGGGATTCGCGGGCCCAGGCGGCCGGGACAGGGCCGTAGCCCTCGACCATGGCCGGCTGGTCGCTGGTGTTGGCGAGGGCGTCGGCGGTCATCACGATCTTGACCTCGATCCGGGGCTTGGCGCCGGCGGCGCTGCGGCCGGTGACCCGGTCGACGAGGGTGTCGGCCATGACCTGACCCCGGGTCCGCTCATCACCGGCAGCCGCAGCGGTCTTCGCGGCCTGATCGAGCGCCGCGAAGACCGCAACGCCGTCCTTGACCGGGAGTAGGGCACCGAGCCAGGTCATCGTGTCCGGGGCCGGCCGCAGGCTGACCCGACGGTCCTTCTCGGCGCTTGCGGCCCGGGCGACGACGGACTCCTGGTCGAGGGTGATCGCGAGCTTCTTGGCGGCGTTCTCGAGCTGCCGCAGCCCCATCACCACCACCTGCGGGTTCTCCCCGTCCGGGCTGGGGGCGCAGAGCCGGTGGTCGATGACCCGCCGATCCTCCACCGAGAGGCACGCCGTTTCGCGGGCCAGGATGGTCGCCTGCCACTGCGAGAACAGTCCCGCCTTCATGAGCGCGAAGGTGTGCGGCATCTCGGCGATCAGGATCTTCGCCAACCCGAGCAGCTTCGCGCCGCGTTCGGGTGAGACCCGCCGCGCCAACGCAACCTGGGAGGCCACCCCTTCACCAAGCTTCCGGGCAGGAACACCAGCCGCTGATTGACGCTCGCGGACGGCTTCCTCCAGACGTACCGCCGCCTCTGCCTGCACAGCCTCGGCAGCGCACTTCACTGCCTCGAGGCGAGCGATCCAGTCGACCAACTCACCCTCGGACGCACCCGGAGGCGGCCCGTCAAGGAGGCGGTCGATGGTCTCGTACATAGCCGTTATTATATGCGATCGAGCACCACAGCGCGACCTATTTGTGCTGGTCAGATGACAGTTATGCAGTCAGCGAACAAGCAACGTGAACTCCGCGCCACTCCCTCGCCGCCGCCCCGATAC
>NZ_JBHVGB010000240.1:0-7227 GCF_042801335.1 Nocardioides sp. NPDC057577
GGGCCGACTCGGCACCGATGTCGGTCAGAACGAGCCGACTCGCCACCGACTCCGGTCAGAACGAGCCGACTCGGCAGGGATATCGGTCAGAACGAGCCGACTCGCCACCGACTCCGGTCAGAACGAGCCGACTCGGCAGGGATATCGGTCAGGATGAGCCGACTCGGCATCCTGCGTCCTGCGCCTAGCGGCAGCGCAGGGTCTGTGAGGGGGCTACGCCGTAGGTCTGGCGGTAGGCGGCAGCGAAGCGGCCCAGGTGGGTGAAGCCCCATCGGTAGGCGACCTCGGCGACAGTGTCGCCGTGGCTGGCGATCAGGTCGGCGTGGACGCGTTCGAGGCGGATCTCCTGCAGCTTCTGCGTCGGCGTGCGGCCGAGGTAGCGCTGGAAGCCCTGCTGGAGTCGGCGGATGCCGACGTCGGCCTCGCGGGCGAGGTCGGAGGCTGCCCACTCCCGGGCGGGGTCGGCCTCCATCGCCTCCACGACGCGGGAGACGATGCGGGGCTGCACCGACCCGACGGCCGGTTCGAAGGGAAAGCAGGCAGCGACGAAGGCAGCCGTCAAGGTGCCGGCCAGCCGGACCCTGACCCGCTCGTCACCCACCAGCGCGGGGTTGCGCATGGCCTCGGTGCCGAGCGAGCCGAGCAGGCCGATCCACGCCCGGGCGCCGTCGGCGCGCAGGTCGAGCTGGGCAGGCAGCCGGTCGGTGTGCAGGCCGACCAGGGCTGCGACCTCCTCGACCAGGTAGTCACGGTCGACCCGCATCCCGACGATGGAGCAGTCGGCCGACCAGCGCGTCATCTTGGTGGGCCGGTCGGGAGGGCACACCGTCGCCTGTCCGTCGAGCGAGAGCACGTGGGCGCCACCGACGTTGGCCTCGAGCACACCGCTGCGCGGGACGTTGACGGCCCAGGCACCCGGGTGGTCCGACTCCACCGACACCTCCGCGCCCCAGCCGATCCGGGTCAGCCGCACCGGCCCGAGGTCGACGGCACGCAGCTCGGCGGGGCGAGCGGGCCGGCCACGCATGATCAGGGCATGCGGGAAGTAGGCCCGGGAGACCTCGTCGGAGAAGGTCTCCATGTCGCCGGACGACCCGGACGATGCGGTGAGAGTGCCGGTCACGCTCATCTGTCACCCCCTAGTGACGTCCTTCACATTAACAGCGTGAACGCCCGTCGCCGAGAGCGTCCGGAGACAGCCTGAAAACCAAGTGCGCAATCCGGACAGCCCCTTCGCCCAGCGGATCGCCGCTCTCCTGATCCGGATCTAGCGTCGTCCTCCAACGTGACCGCCGCCACACATCCGCGGCCCCGACGAAGGAGGAGCACCATGGACCCACGCACCCTGCGGTCGACCTTCGGCCGCTTCGCGACCGGCGTCACCGTGATCACCTGCCGCACCCCCGACGGGGCGCACCACGGTGCCACCGTGACGGCGTTCACCCCGATATCGCTCGACCCTCCGCTGGTGCAGGTCGCCCTGACGCGTACGTCCAAGGCGGCCGCCTTCCTCGAGGGCGCCGGCTTCGCGGTCAACATCTTGGCCACCGACCAGAGCGACGTCGCCATGCACTTCGCCGGCCGCCCCGGCAGCGACCCGCTCCCCTGGCGCGAGGGCGCGACGGCGCCACGGCTGGGCGGGACGGCCGCGACGCTGGTGTGCCGCCCGTGGCGTACCGACGACGGCGGGGACCACCTGCTCTTCCTCGGTGAGGTCGTCGAGGTGATCACCACCGACCGCAAGCCCCTGCTCTTCCACGACAGCGCCTTCCACCAGATCGGCAATCCCTCCTCGGAGGTCGTCTGGCTCGGCTGCCAGGACGACCCGAACACCGGCTGGTTCGACGCAACCGCGTCGTTCACCGCCATCGAGGTCCCCGCGATCCCGCGATCCACCCACTACTGATGCCCGCCCGAAACAACCAGTCCAAGGAGACACGATGAGCGACACCCTCGCCCCCGAGACCCAGTCCGAGAACGGGCTCCCCGACGGCCCGCCGACCGTCAACCCGGCCGCCGACTCCCCCGCCAACAAGCAGGCCAACTTCGCCTCCCGGCCGATGACCGGCGAGGAGTACATCGACAGCCTCAAGGACGGCCGCGAGATCTACCTCAACGGTGACCGCGTCAAGGACGTCACCAGCCACCCCGCCTTCCGCAACCCGATCCGGATGACGGCGCGCCTCTACGACGCCCTCCACACCGGTGACCACGTGGACGAGCTGACGGTGCCGACCGACACCGGCAACGGCGGCGTCACGATGCCGTTCTTCAAGACCCCGACCTCCTCGGCGGATCTGCTCAAGGAGCGCGACGCGATCGCGCGCTGGGCGAAGATGACGTGGGGCTGGATGGGCCGCAGCCCCGACTACAAGGCCAGCTTCCTCGGCACGCTGCACGCGAACAAGGAGCTGTACGCCCCGTTCCAGGACAACGCCGAGCGCTGGTACCGCGAGTCCCAGGAGAAGGTTCTTTACTGGAACCACGCGATCATCAACCCGCCGGTCGACCGCCAGCTGCCGCCGGACGAGGTCGGCGACGTCTACATGAAGGTCGAGAAGGAGACCGACGCCGGCCTCATCGTCTCGGGCGCCAAGGTCGTGGCGACGGGCTCGGCGATCACCAACTACAACTTCATCGCCCACTACGGCCTCCCGATCCGCAAGAAGCAGTACGCGCTCATCTGCACCGTCCCGATGGACGCGCCGGGCATCAAGCTGATCTGCCGCACGTCCTACACCCAGCAGGCCGCGCAGAACGGCACCCCGTTCGACTACCCGCTGTCGAGCCGGATGGACGAGAACGACACCATCTTCATCTTCGACAAGGTGCTGGTGCCGTGGGAGAACGTCTTCATGTACGGCGACGTCGACCGGATCAACGCGTTCTTCCCGCAGTCGGGCTTCCTGCCGCGGTTCACCTTCCAGGGATGCACCCGCCTCGCGGTCAAGCTCGACTTCATCGCCGGCCTGCTGATCAAGGCCCTCGAGACCACCGGTTCGGGTGACTTCCGCGGCGTCCAGACCCGCGTCGGCGAGGTCATCGGCTGGCGCAACCTGTTCTGGTCGCTCACCGAGTCGATGGCCCGTGATCCCGAGCCGTGGATCGGCGACGCGGTGATCCCGAAGCTGGAGTACGGCCTGACGTACCGGATGTTCATGATCCACGGCTATCCGCGAGTCAAGGAGATCATCGAGCAGGACGTCGCCTCCGGCCTGATCTACCTGCCCTCGGGCGCCGCCGACTTCAAGAGCCCGGAGGTCCGCCCCTACCTGGACAAGTACGTCCGCGGCTCGAACGGCATCACCGCCGTCGACCGGGTCAAGGTCATGAAGGCCCTGTGGGACTCGATCGGCACCGAGTTCGGCGGCCGCCACGAGCTCTACGAGCGCAACTACTCCGGCAACCACGAGAACGTGAAGGCCGAGCTGCTCTTCGCCGCACAGAACCGCGGCGACGTCGCCAAGATGACCGGCTTCGCCGACCAGTTCCTCTCCGAGTACGACCTCGACGGCTGGACCGTGCCCGACCTGTTCTGAGCACGGCCCTCACCCACTGATCGGACGGCGCCCCTCCTGCCCCGGGGGCGCCGTCCTCAGCTCAGCACGAACCAGAGGCCCACGGCGGCGGGAAGGACCCCGAGGATCAGCCACGGCGTGAACGGGCTGCGCCGATGGATGAGGAAACCGCCGGCCAGACCGAGCACCCCGAAGGCCGCCGCGATGACGCACAGCCCGATCCGCGAGCTCTGGTAGACCGGGTCGATCGCCACCGCCCCGACGGCCATCCCGACCGCCAGGTGGGCAACGGTGAACACGACGAGCACGGACGCGACCCACTGCTTCACGTGAGTCAGCGACTTGTCGTTGACGGGCCGGATCGGGTTGTCCGGGTCCATCAGGTGGCGTGGTCGTCGCGGTTGGTCGTTCACAGTGCAATTCTTACCAGGCGAACTGTTTGTGCACAAACAATTGGTACGCTAACTCACATGCCGACGAAGAAGGACCCGCTCTCGGAGATCGAGAACCCCCTCGCCCTCGATCAACAGGTCTGCTTCGGTCTTGCCGTCGCCGCCCGCAGCGTCATCGGCCTCTACCGGCCCCTGCTCGAACCCATGGGCCTGACCCACCCGCAGTATCTGGTCATGCTGGCCCTGTGGGAGGAGGAGCCGCTCCGCGTCTCCGAGCTGAGCCGAAAGGTCCAGCTCGACCCCGGCACCCTCTCCCCGCTGCTCAAGCGGCTCGAGGCCCAGGACTACGTCCGGCGGGAACGCAACAAGTCCGACGAGCGCTCGCTCGCCGTCGTCCTGACCGAGCGCGGACGCGCGCTGCGCGACGACGCCGAGAAGATCCCGCCCGCCATCGTCGAGCGCCTCGACATGAGCGTCGACGAGCTCATGGAGCTCCACCGCCGGCTGCTGGAGGTCATCGCCGCCGCGACCAGGTGACCACACCCCGAGAGGCATAGATCACCTATGCATCCGGAAGAGGATCACCCCTCGCCTGCGTTATTTGAATGTTGGATCAAATGACGCCCGGACCCCGGCCCGGACAGAAGCGAGGAGAGAGAAATGACGTTCGAGAACAAGGTCGCACTGGTCACCGGCGGCGGTAGCGGGCTCGGGGAGGCGATCTCGAAGGAGCTCGCCGGGCTGGGCACCAAGGTCGTGGTCGCAGACATCAACCTCGAGGGCGCAACCAGGGTCGCCGACGAGATCAAGGCCGCGGGTGGCGAGGCGACTCCGCTGCAGTCCGACACCTCGAAGGTCGAGGATGCGGAGCGCTCGGTGAAGTTCGCCGTCGAGACGTACGGGAAGCTCAACTACGCGGTCAACAACGCCGGGATCGGCGAGCATCCGGCACCGGTCGGCGAGCTGGTTCCCAGCGACTGGGACCGGGTCATCGGCATCGACCTCTCCGGCGTCGCGTACGGCCTGCGCTACCAGATCCCTGAGCTGCTCAAGACCGGCGCCGGCGAGTCCGCGATCGTGAACATGGCCTCCATCCACGGCGAGGTGGCTGCCCTCGGCAACCCGGCCTACACCGCCGCGAAGCACGGGGTCATCGGCCTGACCAAGAACGCCGCCGCCGAGTACGGCCCGGCCGGACTGCGGATCAACTCCGTCGGCCCCGGCTACATCGACACCCCGGCCGTCCAGGCCGTCTCCGCCATCGAGGGCGCCCACGAGGCCCTGGTCGCCAAGCACCCGCTGGGCCGCCTCGGCCGCCCCGAGGAGATCGCCACCGTCGTACGTTTCCTGCTCTCCGAGGACGCCTCGTTCGTCACCGGTGCGTACTGGAAGATCGACGGCGGCTACACCACCGTCTGACGGCCCTTAGCGGGACGCCAGCGCGCCCGCGAGCGAGTCGAGGGCACCAGGGACGATCGAGAAGTAGGCCCATCTGCCCCGCTGCTCGCGGGCGACCAACCCGGCCTCGACCAGCAGCTTCATGTGATGGGAGACCGTCGGCTGGGAGAGTCCGACCGGCTCGGTGAGGTCGCAGACGCAGGCCTCCTTGTCCTCGGCGGCCGCGATGATCGAGAGCAGCTTGACCCGGTTGGGGTCGCCGAGCGCCTTGAACATCCGTGCCAGCGCCTCGGCCTGGTTGTCATCGAGAACGCCTGACGTCACCGGCGAGCAGCACGCGACGGCGGCGGACGGGAGCACGGGAAGAACGGTCATGAGTACGACTCTACCGAATGATATTGACGAACGTCGATATGAGGCCTAGGGTCGCCGTCATATCGACGTTCTTGAATCTGAGGAGCATCATGACCGACCTTCCCGTTGCCGTCATCGGCGCCGGCCCCCAGGGCCTCGCGGCCGCTGCCCATCTCCTCGAGCGCGGCCTCACCCCGCTCGTGCTCGAGCAAGGGAGCGAGCCTGCCGCGGCCGTCGCCGAGTGGGGTCACGTACGTCTCTTCTCGGCCTGGCCCGAGCTCGTCGACAAGGCCGCCGCCCGGCTTCTCGAGCCGACCGGCTGGGCCGCGCCGACCCAGGGCTACCCGACCGGCGCCCAGTGGCGCGAGCGCTACCTCACCCCGCTGGCCGACACCCTCGGCGACCACATCCGCTACCGCACCACGGTTACCGGCGTCTCCCGCAAGGGGCGTGACCGGCTGGTCGACGCCGACCGCGCCGAGCAGCCGTTCGTCCTCCACGTGACGAGCGCCGACGGTTCCGAGGAGCGCCTCGAGGCGCGCGCCGTCATCGACGCCTCCGGCACCTGGCGCCGGCCCAACCCGGCCGGTGCCGACGGCCTCCCGGCACTCGGGGAGCGTGCCGCACACGCCACGGGGGCGCTCGGCTACGCCGTCCCGGACCACGCCTACCCCGAGGCGTACGCGGGCCGGCACACCGTCGTGATCGGCGCCGGCGACTCCGCGTTCAACGCCGTCAACGAGCTCACCGCCATCGCCAAGGCCCACCCGGAGACGCGGATCACCTGGGCGATCCGCCGCGCCGTCTCGACGAACACCTTCGGTGGCGGCGAGGCCGACGAGCTCCCGGAGCGGGGTGCCCTCGGCGTACGCGCCAAGAAGGCCGTCCAGGACGGCTCGGTCGAGCTGGTGACCGGGTTCCGCACGGAACGGGTCGACGGCGCCACCGTCATCGCCGAAGACGGTCGCGTGATCGACGCCGACCAGGTCGTCGTCCTCACCGGCTACCGCCCCGACCTCGGCTTCCTGAGCGAGATGCGCCTCGACCTCGACCCCACACTCGAGGCGCCGCGCAACATCGCGGTCCAGATCGACCCCAACCTGCACTCCTGCGGCTCGGTCAGCGCGACCGGCGCCAAGGACCTCGCCCAGCCGGAGCCCGACCTCTACCTGGTCGGGATGAAGTCCTACGGCCGGGCGCCGACGTTCCTGGCGATGACCGGCTACGAGCAGGTACGCAGCGTGGTGGCCGAGCTCGCCGGCGACCACGACGCAGCCGCGCGGGTGGAGCTGGAGCTCCCCGACACCGGGGTCTGCGGCGGTGCGGGGGTCTTCGACGAGGAGGACGCGGCCGGGGGTGGCTGTTGCGGTCCGAGCCCCGCAACCCAGGCGGAGCCCGAGCTGCTGGCGATCGGTCTCGGCCGGCCGGTCGTCGAGCTCGGAGTGGGTCCGCAGCAGTCGCGCGAAGGTTCATGCTGCTGTCTCTTATACACATCTGAGATCTCGGGGGCCAAAGGCCTTTCTATTCTGGTGGACCGTGTCAAGAACGAGACCACACGCCTGGCC
>NZ_JBHVGB010000241.1:0-6981 GCF_042801335.1 Nocardioides sp. NPDC057577
GTCACCTGGTGACTGCGCCCTTCGGCGTTGAACGGATCAGGAGTCGAGCGAGGCCAGACGGGCGGCCAGGTCGGCGTCGACGGCACTGCCGATCACCGGCTCCAGGTCGCCGTCGAGGACCTGGTCGAGGTTGTAGGACTTGTAGCCGGTGCGGTGGTCGGAGATGCGGTTCTCCGGGAAGTTGTAGGTGCGGATGCGCTCGGAGCGGTCGACGGTGCGCACCTGGGAGCGGCGGGCGTCGGAGGCTTCCGCGTCGGCGGCGTCCTGGGCTGCCTGGAGCAGGCGCGAGCGGAGCACGCGCATGGCCTGCTCCTTGTTCTGCAGCTGCGACTTCTCGTTCTGCATGGAGACCACGATGCCGGTGGGGACGTGGGTGATCCGGACCGCGGAGTCGGTGGTGTTGACCGACTGGCCGCCGGGGCCCGAGGAGCGGTAGACGTCGATGCGGAGGTCGTTGTCGTTGATCTCGACATCGATGGGCTCGGCCTCGGGAACCACCAGGACGCCGGCGGCCGAGGTGTGCACGCGGCCCTGCGACTCGGTGACCGGCACCCGCTGGACACGGTGTACGCCACCCTCGAACTTGAGCAGCGCATAGGGCGCCCGGCCGGGCTCTGAGGTCCCCTTCGCCTTCACCGCCACGGTGACCGACTTGTAGCCGCCGAGGTCGGACTCGTTGGCGTCGAGGAACTCGAGCTTCCAGCCCTGACGCTCTGCATAGCGGGTGTACATCCGCAGCAGGTCGCCGGCGAACAGCGCCGACTCCTCGCCGCCCTCCCCCGACTTCACCTCGAGGATGGCGTCCTTGTCGTCGGTCGGGTCGCGGGGCACGAGCAGGCGGCGCAGCCGCTCCTCGGCCTCCTCACGCTGCGGCACCAGCGCCTCGGCCTCCTCGGCGAAGGCAGGGTCCTCCCCCGCCAGCTCGCGGGCGGCACCGATGTCGTCACCGAGCTGCTGCCAGGAGCGGTAGGCGTCGATGATCGAGCTCAGCTCGGCGTACCTCTGGTTGAGCTTCTTCGCCAGGCGCGCGTCGGCGTGGGTCTCGGGCTCGGCGAGCCGTTTCTCCAGCCCGACGTGCTCCTCGATGAGTCCTTCGACCGCTTCAAACTGTGACATCTCCGCCTCGCTTCGTACGCCGGTGAAACCCTCCAAACACGCCAGCGCCGGCCACCTGCAGACGCAGGGGCCGGCGCTGGGCTCTGCCGTTCTCCGGAGCTACTTGTTGCGCTTGCCGAAGCGAGCCTCGAAGCGAGCCACGCGACCGCCGGTGTCGAGGATCTTCTGCTTGCCCGTGTAGAACGGGTGGCAGTTGGAGCACACGTCGGCACGGATCGCGCCCTCGGCCACGGTGCTGCGGGTGGTGAAGGAGTTGCCGCAGGTGCAGGTGACCTGGGTCTCGACGTAAGTCGGGTGGATGTCGGTCTTCATGAGGTTCCTCTCAAGACATGGGGCTCCGGGTCGCCGCCGCAGGTTGCGGGACGTGAACCGGCACCGAGGATTCAGTGTATGTGAACGCCTGGGGCCGCCAATAATTCCCGGCAGCCCCAGGCGCACATCACATTCAGCTCTTGGCGACCTCGTTGAGGAGCACCATGTTGGTGGCAGACCCTGCCACCTTGTCGGCCAGCACCGAGGCCGCCTTGGCGCCGTCGAGCGTGGCCAGCGAGGCACGCAGCTTGCGCACCGCGTCGCCCTCGCCACCGGCGAAGAGCAGGTCGTCGCGGCGCGTGCCGGACGCGGCCACGTCGACGGCGGGGAAGATCCCGGCCTCGGCGTAGTCCTCGCTCAGGCGCAGCTCGGAGTTGGCGGTGTCCTTGAACGCGTCGAAGATGATCTCGTCGGTCTTCGAACCCGTCTCGACCGCGGCCGTGGCGAGGATGGTCAGCGAACCGCCGTCCTCGACGTTGCGGGCCGCGCCGAAGAACCGCTTCGTCGGGTAGAGCGCCGCGGAGTCGACGCCGCCACCGAGGATGCGGCCCGAGGCCGGGACGGACAGGTTGTACGCCTTGCCCAGGCGGGTCAGCCCGTCGAGCAGGACGACCACGTCGTGGCCGAGCTCGACCAGGCGCTTGGCCCGCTCGATCGCCAGCTCGGCCACCACGGTGTGGTCGGCGGGCTGACGGTCGAAGGTGGAGGCGATGACCTCGCCCTTGACGCTGCGCTCGAAGTCGGTGACCTCCTCCGGGCGCTCGTCGACGAGCACGACCATCAGGTGGCACTCGGGGTTGTTGGCCGTGATCGCGCCGGCGATCGCCTGCAGGACGGTCGTCTTGCCCGCCTTCGACGGCGAGGCGATCAGGCCGCGCTGGCCCTTGCCGATCGGCGCGACCAGGTCGATGACGCGACCGGTGACCGGGTCCGAGCCGCCCTCGAGGCGCAGTCGCTGGTCGGGGTGGACCGGCGCCAGCTTGTCGAACTCGACGCGGTGCTTGGCGACCTCGGGGTCGGCACCGTTGACCGAGTCGATGCGCACCATCGGGTTGTACTTCTCCTTGCGCTCGCCCTCACGGGGCTGGCGCACCTGGCCGACGATCGCGTCGCCACGGCGCAGGCCGAGACGCTTGACCAGCGACAGGGAGAGGTAGACGTCGTCGGGTCCGGGCAGGTAGCCGGAGGTGCGGACGAAGGCGTAGTTGTCGAGTACGTCCAGGATGCCTGCCGCGGGCACGAGCACGTCGTCCTCGAGGACGGTCGTGTCCGGCTCGCCGCGGCCCGGGCGGTTACGGTCGCGATCGCGGCCACGGCGGCGGCGGTTGCGGCGGCTGCCGCCCTCGCCGTCGTCATCGCCCTCGTCGGCCGACTCGGCCGCCCGCTCCTTCTGGGCGTCCTCGTTCTTCTTCTCGGCGGCTGGCTGCCCGGCCTTGGCCGGACCCTTGCCCTGGCCACCGCCGGCGGGCTGACCGGACTGACCGCCCTGGCCGCCCTGGCCGCCCTGGCCGCCCTGGCCGCCCTGGCCGCCCTGGCTGGACTGGCCACCCTGACCGGCCTGACCGCCGCTCTTGTTCTGGTTGCGCTGGCGACGCGGGCGCTGGGCGCCCTCGTTGCCGGCGTCAGCAGCCTCGGCGGACTTCTCCGCGGGCTTCTCGGCCGTCTCGGCCGGCTTCTCTGCGGTCTTCTCCGCAGGCTTCTCAGCGGCAGGCTTCTCAGCGGCGGCCTTCTCAGCGGCGGGCTTCTCGGCCCTCTCCGCCGGCGCCGACTGCGCACGGCTGCTCTGCGCGGCCTTGATCGCTTCGATCAGCTGGGCCTTCTTCATCGAGTTCGCCCCGGTGATACCCATTCCGCTCGCCATCGCCTTGAGGTCGGCGAGAAGCATTCCGCCAAGGCCACCGCGCTTCTTCGGGGCTGCGTTCGGCTCCGGCGCAGTGGATTCCATGGTTTCAGTCACGTGAGTCCTTTCCCACGTATCGCCGATCGGCGTACGACGCCGACGGCTCGTTTGTCAGAACCCCTGACGCACCGGTGCGCGCCAAATGAAGTGGCACGGCACGAAAGGGGGATAGCACACTCGCAGGCCTGAACGGCCCAACGGATGTATCCCCAGGCTAACACGCATGGCACCCCTCACAGCAGGGGCCCGGAACGCGGGTCAGAGGATGCGTACGCCGTCCATGTCGACGCTCAGCGCTTGGCAGGCCCAACCCTCGGGGCAGCGGGTGGTGAGCTTGGCCGTCTCGGCCGACTCGACGCCGCTGCTGAACGCCAGGACCGTGGGCCCGGCGCCGGAGACGATCGCGGCGACGCCGTCGGCGCGCAGCTCGTCGACCAGGGCGAGCGACTCCGGCATCGCGGGTCGTCGGTACTCCTGGTGCAGGAAGTCACGGGTGGCACGGTGCAGGTGTTCGGGCGCATCACTCAGCGCCGCGACCAGGAGGGCCGTACGTCCAGCGCCGGCCGCCGCGTCGGAGTGCGGGACGGTCTCGGGCAGCAGCCCGCGGGCAGCCTTGGTCTCGACGCCGGTCGCGGGGACGAACACGACGACGCTGATCCTCGGGTCGACGGCGGTGCGGACGGCGAAGAAGCCTTCATCGTCACCCGCGATCGTGAAGCCGCCGTGGAAGGCAGGCGCGACGTTGTCGGGGTGACCCTCGATCTCGGCCGCCTTCTGGAAGAGAGTGTCGTCGTCGAGGATCAGCTCTCCCCCGGCGACCAGGGCACGAGCGAGCACGAGGCCGCCGATGATCGCAGCCGAGGACGAGCCCAGGCCGCGCGCGTGCGGGATCCGGTTGTGGCAGTGCAGCCGCAGACCGGCCGGCTGCTTGCCGATGATCTCGAAGGCGGCCCGCATCGAGCGCACGACGAGGTGCGACTCGTCGAGCGGGACGGTGCCCTCACCCGCACCGTCGACGGTGACCTCCAGGCCCTCGGCGATCACCTCGCCGGTGAGCGCGTCACGCAGGTCGAGCGCCAGCCCGAGCGAGTCGTAGCCGGGACCGAGGTTGGCGGAGGTGGCCGGGACGGTGACGGTGACGGGGCCCTCTACGAACGTCATGAGCTACGCGAGCCCGGCTGCGGCCGCCGCGGCCTCGAGGTCGGCGTCGATGATGATCTCGGGCAGCTCACCGAAGAACTCCAGCGCGGTGGCGGTGTCCTTGAGCCCGTGGCCGGTGACGGTGATGACCGTGGTGGCCCCGGCGTAGGTCTCGCCCAGCTCGAGGTCGGCGAGGAGCCCGGCGACGCCGGCCGCTGATGCGGGCTCGACGAAGACTCCGTCGTTGCGGGCCAGCTGGGCTTGGGCGGAGAGGATCTGGTCGTCGGAGAGCGCGCGGAAGCGGCCACCGGACTTGGCGGCCGCGGCCTCGGCGAGCTGCCACGAGGCCGGGTTGCCGATGCGGATCGCGGTCGCCCTGGTCTCGGGGTGCTCGACCGGGTGGCCGAGCACGAGCGGGGCCGCGCCCTCGGCCTGGAAGGCGCGCATGACCGGGGTCTTGGTGGCGTGGCCGGCCGCTGCGTACTGCTCGTAGCCGAGCCAGTAGGCGGAGAGGTTGCCGGCGTTGCCGATCGGCATCAGGTGGTAGTCGGGGGCGTCACCCAGGCGGTCGACGACCTCGAAGGCGGCCGTCTTCTGGCCCTCGAGGCGGACCGGGTTGACGGAGTTGACCAGCGCGACAGGGTAGCTGTCGGCGAGGGCGCGGGAGAGCTTGAGGCAGTCGTCGAAGTTGCCGCGTACCTTGACCACCTCGGCGCCGTGGACCAGCGCCTGAGCCATCTTGGCGGCACTGATCTTGCCGTTGGGGACGAGCACCACCGGGGTGATCCCGGCCTTGGCCGCGTAGGCCGCCATCGAGGCCGACGTGTTGCCGGTCGAGGCGCAGACCACGGCCTTGGCGCCCTCGTGGACGGCGACCGAGATGGCCGCGGTCATGCCGCGGTCCTTGAACGAGCCGGTCGGGTTCTGGCCCTCGACCTTCAGCCACACCTCACCCTTGGTGGCGCCGGAGAGCCACTCGGAGTGGACCAGCGGGGTGCCGCCCTCGCCGAGCGTCACCGCCGGGGTGTCCTGGGGGATGTCGAGGAGGGTGCGGTATTCCTCGATCACGCCTCGCCACTGACTGGTCGTCATCACACTGCTCCTTCTACGCGCATCACCGAGGCGACGTCGCGGACGTACTCCATCTCGCGCAGGTGCTGCACGGTCGCCGCGAGCGCGGCATCGGGGGCCTCGTGGGAGACGACGACGAGCTGGGCGTCCTCTCCCCTGCCTTCTTGGCGTACGGCCTTGATCGAGACGCCGTGCTCGGAGAAGGCGGTCGCGACGGCGGCGAGCACGCCGGCCTTGTCGGCCACGTCGAGGCTGACGTGGTAGCGGGTGACGGTCTCGCCCATCGGGCGCACCGCGCGGGCGGCGTAGGCGGACTCGCCGAAGCCACGGGTGCCGAGGACCTTGTTGCGTGCGATCGTGACCAGGTCACCCAGGACGGCGCTCGCGGTGGGGTCGCCGCCCGCGCCCTGGCCGTAGAACATCAGGTCGCCGGCCGAGGCGGACTCGACGAAGACGGCGTTGTAGGCGCCGCGCACGGTCGCCAGCGCGTGGGTGCGCGGGATCATCACCGGGTGGACTCTCGCCGAGACGTCGTCGCCGTCGAGCTCGGCGATCGCGAGCAGCTTGACGACGCTGCCCATGGCCTTGGCGGAGGCGACGTCGCCGGCTGTCACCTCGGTGATGCCCTCGCGGTAGACGTCGCTGGCGGTCACCCGGGTGTGGAAGGCGAGGCTCGCCAGGATCGCGGCCTTGGCGGCGGCGTCGAAGCCCTCGACGTCGGCGGTCGGGTCGGCCTCGGCGTAGCCCAGGTCCTGGGCCTCGGCGAGAGCCTCCTCGAAGCCGGCACCGTACGTGTCCATCTTGTCGAGGATGTAGTTGGTGGTGCCGTTGACGATGCCCATCACCTTGGTGACGTGGTCGCCGACGAGCGAGTCGCGCAGGGGGCGCAGGATCGGGATCGCACCGGCGACCGCGGCCTCGTAGTAGAGGTCGGTGCCGGCCTTCTCGGCGGCCTCGTAGAGCGTCGGGCCGTCCTCGGCGAGCAGCGCCTTGTTGGCGGTGACGACGCTGGCGCCGCTCTCCAACGCCTCGAGGATGAGCCCGCGGGCCGGCTCGATGCCGCCGATCACCTCGATCACGAGGTCGACGTCGTCGCGGGCGACCAAGCCGTGGGCATCCGTGGTGAGCAGCTCCGCGGGCACCTCGACGTCGCGAGGAGCGTCGAGGCGACGTACGGCCACGCCCCTGATCTCCAGCGGCGCACCCACTCTGGCGGCGAGATCCGCATCGCCCTCGAGCAGGAGCCGGACCACCTGGGACCCCACCACACCGCAGCCGAGGACGGCGACGCCCAAGGGATCGACGGCGTGCGCGGTCGTCTTGTTGCTGCTCACGCGCCAAGGGTATCCGGGACAGCCTCTCGGGTCCGACTTCCGCTCTAGGCGCGGACACCTCGACGGGGTTGTGAAGCTGAGAGTGGCCTATAGGTCACTCTCAGCTTC
>NZ_JBHVGB010000242.1:0-6892 GCF_042801335.1 Nocardioides sp. NPDC057577
ACATCGCGCGCACCTTCACCGCGGCCAGCTCGATCGCCAGCGGCAGGCCGTCGAGCCGCGTGACGATCTCGTCGACGCGGCTCTCCTCGAGGTGGACCCCGGGCCGCGCGGCGACGGCTCGGCGGCGAAACAGCTCGCTGCCGTCGTACGTCCCCAGCCGGCCGAGCGGGTAGACCCGCTCCGCGCCGATGGCGAGCGGGCTGCGGGAGGTGGCCAGGACGGTCAGGTCGCGCACCGTCGCGACCAGGAAGGCGGCCAGGTCGGCGACGGCGGCCACGATGTGCTCGCAGTTGTCGAGCACGAGCAGGGTGGGCGCGCCATCGAGCTGCTGCGCGATCCGCGACCGCACGTCGGCCCGCTGCTCGGGGGTGAGCCGGTCACGGTGGGCGACCGAGTCGCGCACACCGAGAGCCGAGCCGACCTCGCTGACCAGGTCCTCGGGAGCGGTCACGCCGACCAGCTCGACGAAGTGGACCACCGGCTGCTCGGCGCCGTGGGCGATCACCTGGGCAAGACTGGTCTTCCCCAGCCCTCCGGGACCGAGGATGGTGACGACCCGCGAGCTCTTCAGCAGGGCGGAGACCTCGGCGGCGTCCTGCTCGCGGCCGATCAGCACGTCGGCGTCGTGACGCAGCCCCGAGCGCACCGGGCGGTCGCGCGCGAGCAGCTCGGCGTGGACGGCCCGCAGCCGTGGGCTCGGGTCGACACCGAGCCCGTCGGCCAGCCCGGTCCGGTACGCCTCGAAGCGCTCCAGCGCCGCCGGCACCCCGTGCACGGCAGCGACGGCGCGCAGCACCGCCTCGGTGACGTCCTCGTCGGACTCGATCCGGACGAGCCGTTCGAGGAGCGGCAGCGCCTCGGCGTAGTGCCTCTCCGCGGCCAGCCGCAGCGCCTCCGGACGCAGCGACCAGGCATCGACCTCGGCGGCTCGGAGGCCGAGGCGGTAGCCCCGCGGCGTACGTTCGATCGCACCGGCGTCCGTCGCCGTCCGGGCCCGGGAGACCACCACCTGGAGCGCCTTGGCGGGGTTGGCCGGGATGTCGTCACGCCCCCAGATCTCCTCGACCAGAGCAGCCTCGTAGGCACCCCGTGGACCGGCATCGACCAGGGCGCGCAGCAGCGCCCGGGTCCGCTCGCCCGCCACGGGTGCACCCGCCCAGGTGACCTCGTCCAGCACACTCAGCGTCGTCACAGCCGCCATTCTGTCATAACGATATATCGCGTACGTACGGGATAACGCAGCCTCTCCGACGCGTCAGCCGCTGTAACACGTCGTTCGTAGGACTGCTCGCCCCATTAGATAGGGCGAATAGTCCTACGAACAACGTGTTACACCGCGCTCTGGTCGACCTCGTCCAGATCGATCAGGTTCTTGACGGCATCGAGGCGGCGCGTCGACTCGTCCGGGTCGACCGTGCGGCGGTCGATGAGCGCGAGCTCCTGGTTGGCCTCGACGAACGGGCGCATCCGCTTCTCGTAGGCGACGAAGGCCTCAGCATGGTCTGCGGCACGCCCGAGCTCGAGAGCGAGCACGTAGGCGCCGACGAGCGCGAGGCTCGTGCCCTGGCCCGACAGCGGCGCGGCGCAGTGGGCGGCATCGCCGAGGAGGACGGTGCGACCACGAGACCAGGAGTCCATCCTGATCTGAGCCATCGAGTCGAAGTAGAAGTCCTCGGCGGTCCACATCCGCTCGATGAGTGCAGGGACCTCCCAACCGAGGCCGGTCATGTGCTCGGCGACAAGCCGCTTCTGCGCCTCGATGTCGCGGTAGTCGTAGTCGATCGGGCCGGAGGCGAAGCCGAGGAAGATCCGCAGCTCCTGGTTGTCACGCACGGTCATCACACAGCCGCCGTCGCGGCCGTCGTTGATCCAGGTCTGCCAGCGGTCCATACCGAGGAAGTTGTCCTGGCTGAACACCGACAGGTAGGTGCCGAGGTGGTGGAGGTAGTCGGACTCGGGACCGAAGACGAGACGGCGCGTGGTGGAGTGGAGGCCGTCGGCGCCGACGACGAGGTCGAAGCGGCGCGGGGCGGCATGCTCGAACTCGACCAGGACGCCCTCGGCGTCCTCGTGGATCGCGGTGACCGAGTCACCGAAGAGATGCTCCACGCCGTCGAGGCGCGCGTGGACGAGGTCGACGAGATCCTCGCGGAGGATCTCGATGTCCTCGGAGTCGAGCTGCCCCGAGGAGAGCGCGAACTCCTCCGAGCGCATCACCTCGTTGCCCTCGGCGTCGAGCATGTTCATGCCGATGGACTCGTTCCCCAACGCACGAGACGGAGCTTCGAGCCCCATCCGACGCAGGACGGTGAGGGCGGCGCCGCGTACGTCGACGGCCTGGCCGCCTCGTCGCAGCGCCGGCGCGCGCTCGACGACGACAGGAGTCAGCCCCTGTTCGCGCAGCCAGAACGCGAGGGCGGTGCCGGCGACACTGGAGCCGGAGATCAGGACGGTGGTCATGAGCGATCCTTCCAATACGGTGTATATCGAGGTAGAACCAGACCGTAGCGAATACGCCTCTGACCTGGCAATACACAACTTCTACTGGACTAGCACAGTAGTTATCCGACTAGAATCTGTCCTAGCACAGAGATGAAGGGAGCCACCGTGGCCGGCTCGACCGAACCCACGTACGTCCGCATCGCCGCCGAGCTGACCCGGCGCATCGACCAGGGCGAGATCGAGCCCGGCGGCAAGGTGCCCTCGACCCGCCAGGTCGCCGAGGAGTTCGGCGTCGCGCTCGCGACCGCGACGAAGGCGCTCGACGTGCTGCGGGCCGGCGGGCTCGTGATCACCCGCCCGCGCTCGGGCACCGTGGTCGCGCCGCGCGCCGACACCTCACGGACCTCGGGGCCCAGGACTCTCACCCGCCGTCAGGTCCTCGCCGAGGCCGTCGCGATCGCCGACACCGAGGGGCTGGACGCGGTCTCGATGCGCGCGGTCGCCGGGCGCTGCGGCGTGGCCCCGATGTCCCTCTACCGCTTCGTCGAGAGTAAGGAGCAGCTGGTCGCTGCGATGGCCGACTCGGTCTATGCGGCTTCCCGGTTCGCTGTGGATCCCGATGCGCCCTGGCGCGAGCGCGCCGAGGCGCTCGGCCGCGAGCTGTGGCGGCTGCACCGAGACCACCCCTGGCTGGGCCGCACCCAGCCGCTGACCCGCCCGATGATGCTCCCCAACCTGCTCCGCTTCGGCGACCGTCTGCTGGGCGCGCTCGAGGGCCTCGGGCTGCCACCGAAGACCCAGTTCGACATGCACGTGCTGCTCTTCAACCACGTCGCCGGGCTGGCCGCGAACATCGAGCGCGAGGACGAGGCCGTGTCCCTGACCGGGGTCTCGGCCGAGGAGTGGACCGACCGCCAGTACGTGCCCCACTTCGGCAACGACTCCTTCCGGAGCGCCTTCCCGCACATGGCCCGGCTCTTCGGCCCGACCGCCCTGCTCGCCGACGGCTACGACATGGACATCGACGAGCTCTTCGAGCTCGGTTTCGGCCTCCTGCTCGACGGCATCGAGGCGTACGCACAGCGACAGGCAAGAATGGGTCCGTGACCGTCGAACTCCGCTCTGACAACGCCGCCGCCGTCTCCCCCGCGATCCTGGAGGCGATGGCCGCCGTCAACTCCGGCTCCGCGCTCGCCTACGGAGGTGACGAGGTCACCGCCGCGCTCGAGAACCGGGTCCGCGAGGTCTTCGAGCACCCCACGGCCCGCGTCTTCCCGGTGCTGAGCGGCACCGCCGCCAACGCGCTCTCCCTCTCCGCCCTGACCCCGCCCTGGGGCGCGGTGGTGTGCCACGAGACCGCGCACATCCTGAGCAGCGAGGGCGGCGCCACCTCCCTCCTGAGCGGCGGCGCGGTGATGAGCGGGATCGCGGGCGAGAGCTACAAGATGGCACCGGAGGCGCTGCAGACCCACCTGGACGGCGTACGTTGGGGCGACCCGCACCACTCCCAGCCGACCGTCCTGTCGCTGACCTCACCCTCCGACTACGGCACGGTCTACACCGTCGCGGAGATCTCCGAGCTCACCGGGATCGCCAAGACCCGGGACCTGCGCGTGCACCTGGACGGCGCCCGGTTCGCGAACGCCGTCGTGGCCACCGGCGCCGCGCCGGCCGACCTGACCTGGCGAGCCGGCGTCGACGTACTCTCGCTGGGCGCGACCAAGAACGGCGCCCTCTCGGCCGAGGCGATCGTCTGCTTCAGCGATGCTCCCGCCGACGAGCTCGTCTACCGCACCAAGCGCAGCGGTCACGTCACCTCGAAGATGCGCTACCAGTCGGCGCAGCTGCTGGCCTACCTCACCGACGACCTCTGGCTACACAACGCCCGCAACGCCAACGAGCGGATGGCCCAGCTGGCCGCCGGCCTCGAGCAGGCAGGCGTACGCATCACCAACTCCGTCGACGCCAACCTCGCCTGGGTGGATCTTCCCGAGGAGACGGCCGACCGCCTGGAGGCAGCCGGGGTGCTCTTCTACCGGCTCGGCGGACAGGTCCGGTTCGTGACGTCGTGGCAGACCACGAGCGAGGACGTCCGCGCCGTCCTGAGCCACCTCGAGGCGGCCGACCCGAGCTGAGACATGGCCACGAGGCCACATCTGGGAATCCAGGGGGTGAACTCGGTAACCTCACCCGCCTATGCCTCACGACCTCCAGGTCCCCCACCTCACCCCCAGCACGACCGTTTCGACCCAGCCTGCCTCCGGGCCGGCGAAACGGCTACGTGGCGACGTCCAGGGGCTACGCGCCGTCGCCATCCTCACTGTCCTAGCCGCCCACGCGGGAGTCTCCTGGTTCGCCGGCGGTTTCGTCGGCGTCGACGTCTTCTTCGTCATCTCGGGCTTCCTGATCACCCAGCAGCTCGTCGGTGAGCTCGGCCGCACCGGCCGGATATCGCTGAGGCGCTTCTACGCGCGCCGGGCCCGGCGCATCCTCCCGGCCGCCACCCTCACCCTCGCGGCCACCGTGATCGCCGCGGTGCTCCTGCTGGGTCCCGCGCAGGTCGCCCCGCTCGCCACCGACGCGGTCTGGGCCTCGGCGTTCGCCGCCAACATCCGGATGGCCATCGCCGGGACCGACTACTTCCAGGCCGAGCTGCCACCCTCACCGGTCCAGCACTTCTGGTCGCTGGCGGTCGAGGAGCAGTTCTACCTGGTCTGGCCGCTCGTCGCGCTGGTCTGCATCGTCCTGGCGAGCAGGATCGGTGCCTCCCGAGGTGGCGAGCGTGACGTCCAGCAGGGCTCGGTGCGGGCTCGCCGGTTCCTCCTCGCCGCCATCGCGCTGATCACCCTGGCCAGCTTCGCCTGGTCGATCGTGCACACGCCCGGGGAGGCCACCGCGGCCTACTTCTCCTCGCTCACCCGTGCCTGGGAGCTCGGGATCGGTGCGGCGCTGGCGATCCTGGTCACCAGCGGCCGGGTGATGCAGCGGCTCGCCGCCGTACCCGTCGCTCGGGAGCTCCTCGCCCTCGGCGGGCTGGCCGCGATCGTCGTCGCCTGCCTGGCCTACGACGAGTCCACCCCGTTCCCCGGCTACCACGCCGCGCTCCCGGTGCTCGGCTCTGCGGCCGTCATCCTCGCCGGCGCCCTTCCCGCGGGCGAGACGACGATCGGTGCCCGGCTGCTGTCGGTGGCGCCGATGCGGGCCATCGGCGACTGGTCCTTCTCGCTCTACCTGTGGCACTGGCCGCTTCTGGTGCTGCCCGAGATCGTCCTGCAGCGTGAGCTCACCTGGCCCGAGCGCGGTCTGGCCGTCGCGGGTGCGTTCGTGCTGGCGTACGTCTCCTTCCGGCTCGTCGAGGCGCCGTTCCGTGAGGGCGCGCTGTGGCGGCCGACCCGGCGCGCGCTGACCTTCTACCCGGTCAGCATCGCGCTCGTCGCGGCCATCGCGTTCGGTGGCACCGTCTACGCCGACTTCGAGGCCACCCGCGGCGACTTCCAGCCGGCGATCACCCTGGCCGACGCACCCGCGGCCGATCCGTCGCTGGACGAGCAGGAGGCGCTGGTACGGGCCTCGGTACTCGCGGCGCGCGAGGACACTGCGGTCCCGACCGAGCTGCGTCCCGCGCTCACCGAGCTCGACTCCCTCAAGCCGAGCCGGACCCGCTGCGACTACACCGACGACACCGAGCGCGACCTGTGCGTCGACGGCGACCCCGACGGGGACCGGACCATGGTGGTCTTCGGGAACTCCCACGCTCTCCACTGGGTCCCGACCCTGAACCGGATCGCGAAGCAGCACGGCTTCCGGGCCTACTTCCTGGTCAAGAACCGCTGCGTCTCGGCCTCGATCACCACCGACCGCGGCGGCGACGAGCACGACCCCTACACCGAGTGCGACGACTTCAACCGGTGGGCCTTCAAGCAGTTCAAGCGGCTCGACCCCGACCTGACCGTCGTCTCCACCGCTCCGCCGATCAAGGGCGTCTTCGACGAGGAGGGCGACTGGGTCGGTGAGAGGGACCAGATCGACGAGCTCATGCACCCGGCCTACACCGACTTCCTGCGCCGGGTGGACAAGCACACCGGACGCACGGTGCTGATCCGCGACATCCAGGGTTTCGACGCCAACGCCGGCACCTGCCTGTCCCGGCCCGGTGCCACCCTGGGCGACTGCCTGATGGGCGCGGTGGAGACTCGGGAGACCTCGATCGACGTCCAGGTCCGGGCGGCCGAGGAAGTCGGTGTCGACGTCGCCGACATGAGCTCCTACTTCTGCTGGGACGGGTCCTGCCCCGCCGTCGTCGGCGACACCATCACCCACTACGACGGCACCCACATGTCGCGTCAGTACGCACCCCAGCTCGTCGAGCCGCTGGCCCGCCGGATGGGGCTCCGCACCCAGGGATAGCCCGCCCGAACAGGACGCACGGATAAGACCAGGAGGGCCGCTC
>NZ_JBHVGB010000243.1:0-6890 GCF_042801335.1 Nocardioides sp. NPDC057577
GGCTCGTTATGACGAGCCGACTCGGCGCTGACTCGGCGGGACGAGGGTGCGCTAGGCGGTGAAGAACTCCGCCGCGACCGGCGCCAGGGCCGACGCCTTGACCATGTGGTCCTGCCCGTCGAGGACGACGTAGCGGCCCTCGGGAACGGCCTTGGCGATGGCCTGCTGGGCATTGGTCATGTAGGTCGGGCTCTTGCTGCCCGCCACCGACAGCACGGGCACCGACACGCTCTTGAAGTAGCCGCCCGGCAGGGGCAGACCCTGCTGGAACGGCACGCACATGCCCAGGTCGTAGACGAGGGTGTGGGCGACCGGGGTGAGCTTCTTGAAAGCCGGGGTGAGACGCATGATCTTGACCGCGACCAGCGGCATGCCGACCACGCGCATGAACCGCTCGACCGCGGCGGCCCGCTTGCCCTTCTCCACCAGGGCCTCGACCTGCTGCGCCAGGTCGGCGTCGTTGGGGCGGTGGGTGTCGTCGAGGATGAGCGGCGCCTCGTAGGCGACGATCTTGTCGATCGGCAGCCCGGCCCGCGCGGCCTCCAGGGCGAGGAAGGCGCCGGAGCTCAGGCCCAGCAGATGGGCGTGCCCGCCGGCCGCCTCGATCACCGCGGCCAGGTCGGCGACCTCCTGCTCGACCGCCTCCATGGTGCCGGCGGCCGCCGGCTTGGCGATGTTGCTGTCGCCGCGGCCGCGGCGGTCGTAGCGGTAGACGGTGAACCGGTCCGAGAACGCGTCGGCCAGCTCCTTCGACGGCCCGAAGCCGCGGTAGCACAGGGCCCCGTCGACCAGGACGAGCGCCGGGCCGGTGCCGACGACGTCGTAGGCGATCGTGGTGCCGTCGGCGGAGGCGGTGGTTGTGGTCATGGTTCACTCCTCGAAAGATCCGGTTGATACTTACGCGTCGGACGAGTCCTCGTCGCTTCGACACGCGGCGGCACGTCGCTCGAGAAGCTCCTGTTCCCCGGCGTTGGTGGTCAACGAGGCCGCCTCGTCGAACGCCACCGCGGCCTCGAGGTGCCGCCCGGCGCGGTGCAGCAGGTCACCACGTACGCCGGCAGGCAGATGCGACCCGGGAAGGGCTCCCTCGGGGAGTGCCGCCAGGATGGCCAGCCCGGCATCGGGACCGAAGGCACGCCCGTGCGCCACCGCCCGGTTGACCTCGATGACGGCGCCCGGGACGCCGCTCGCGAGCATGTCGTAGAGCCGCGCGATCTCGGCCCAGTCCGTCTCCTCGGCCCGCCGGGCGCGGCCGTGGCACGCGGCGATCATCGCCTGCACCAGATAGCTCCCGCCGGGGGTGCCGGAGGAGGCGAGCGCCGTCGCCCGGTCGACCGCGGCCAGGCCGCGACGCAGCAGCAGCTGGTCCCAGCGGGTCCGGTCCTGATCCTCGAGCAGTACCGGGTGACCATCGGCGTCCGCCCGCGCCGCGAGCCGCGACCCCTGGATCTCCAGCAGCCCCTGCAGCGCCTGCGCGTCGGGATCGCCCGGGGCGTGCGCGGCGAGCATGCGGGCCAGCCGCATCCCCTCCAGGCACAGCTCGGGCCGGGTCCACGACGGTCCCGACGTCGCCGCGTAGCCCTCGTTGAACACGAGGTAGATCGTCTGCATCACATCGCGCAGGCGAGCCGCCCGCTCCGCCCCCACTGGCAGCTCGAACGAGGCCCCGACCTCGGCCAGCGTGCGTTTCGCCCGCGAGATCCGCTGTCCGACGGCCGACTCCTTGGCGAAGTAGGCCCGGGCGATCTCGGCGGTCGTCAGCCCGCCCACGAGCCGCAGCGTCAGCACGGTGCGGGAGTCGGGAGCCAGCACAGGATGGCAGGAGAGGAACATCAGCCGCAGCACATCGTCCTCGATGTGGTCGACCGCGGCAGCCAGGTCAGGCATCTCACCCTCCTCCAGTTCGTGGCCCAGCAGGGCGACCTTGCGGCGCAGCACCTCGTCGCGGCGGAACCCGTCGATCGCGCGCCGTTTCGCGATCGACATCAACCACGCGCCGGGGTTGCGAGGGATGCCCTCGTGCGGCCACTGCTCCAGCGCCGCGACGAGGGCATCCTGGGCGAGGTCCTCGGCCAGGTCGAGGTCGTGCGTCATCCGCGCCAGACCGGCGAGGAGACGTACGGACTCGTTGCGCCAGACCGCGACGATCGCGTCTTCGGTGGGAGAGCTCATTCAGCAGGGGTCGGCGGACCGAACAGCGGCCGCATCTCCACCGTCACGTCCTGCCCCGGCCACAGCTCCTCGTGGAGCTGGATCATCCGGCGGCCGAGCTCGATGGCCTCGTCCGGCGAGCGGACCTCGAAGAGCGAGAACCCACCGGCTACCTCCTTGGCCTCCGCGAAGGGCCCGTCGACGTGGGTCACCTCTCCGGCGCTCAGCCGGATCTCCACCGCGGGACCGAGCCCGTCGGCGTCGAGCAGGATGCCGTCGGCGTACTGCTGCTTGATCTCGGCCTCCACCGCCTCGATCAGCGCGGCCGGCGGCGGCCCGGCCTGCGGGTCCATCTTCACGAACATCATGTAGCGCATCTGCTTCTCCTTGCGGGTCGGCGACGCGTCCGTTGCGCGTCGTCGCCTACGCGTCGAGGAGAGCCTGCCGCTTTCGACACGCCCGCACCAGAGATTTCGGTACGTGTCGCCTAGGACGCCTTGGACTTCTTCTTCTTGTCCTCGGTCTCGTCCGGGACCTCCTCGCCGCGCGACTTCTTCGCTGCCGCGACCGAGCGCTGCAGGGCGGCGAGCAGGTCGACGACCTCGCCGGAGGTCTTGGTGGAGGTGGGGGTCCGCTCGACCTCGCCGCCCTCGATCTTGGCCTTCACCATCTCCTCGACGGCGCTGGCGTAGTCGTCGGAGAACTCCTCGGGATGGAAGTCGCCGGCGAGCGTCTCGACGAGCATGTTGGCCATCTTGATCTCGGAGTCCTTGATCTCGCCGGCCTCGACCTTGAAGTCGGGCACCCGGATCTCGTCGGGCCACATCATCGTCTGCAGCACGATCACGTCACCGTTGTCGGTCGGCCGCACCCGCAGCGCGGCGATCGTGGTGCGCTGGCGCAGCGCGACCGTCACCAGCGCGACCCGGTCGGCGTCGAGCAGGGCCTGGCGCAGCAGCGCGTACGGCTTGACCCCGGTGTTCTCCGGCTCCAGGTAGTAGCTCTTCTCGAAGAGCATCGGGTCGATCTGGTCGCTCGGCACGAACTTCTCCACCGCGATCTCGCGCGAGGAGGTCGTCGGCAGGTTGGCGAAGTCGTCGTCGGTGAGCACGACCATCTCGCCGTCCTCGGTCTCATAGCCCTTCGCGATCTCGGAGTAGGGCACCTCCTCGCCGTCGATCGAACAGATCCGCTGATAGCGGATCCGGCCGCCGTCGGACTGGTGCACCTGACGGAAGGAGACGTCGTGGGACTCCGTCGCCGAATAGAGCTTCACAGGCACGCTGACCAGCCCGAACGACACCGCGCCCTTCCAGATCGCACGCATGGTGACTCCCTCCACAAAGGCAACAACGTGCCCAGTATCCGTCGGATAGATCGTTCCGGGAACCCATTTGAGCACGTCAAACGCCACATCCTCGGCCAAGATGGACGCATGCGTCCCATGCTCGCCACACCCGGCGCCCACGTTCCGCCGGGGGAGGAGTGGGTCCATGAGGTCAAGTGGGACGGCATCCGCCTCCTCGGCGACAGCCCGGAAGGACGTACGCAGACCCGGCTGACCACCCGCAACGACAACGACGCGACCCGTGCCTGGCCCGAGATCGCCATCGGCCCGGCGCGCGACGTGCTCGTCGACGGCGAGGTGATCGCGCTCAACGACGCCGGGCTGCCCGACTTCCGGGTGCTCATGGATCGGATGCACAACCGCGACGCGGGCCGCGCGGCGCGGTTCGCGGAGCGGATCCCGGCGACGTACATGGTCTTCGACCTTCTCCGTCTCGACGGGCGGCTGCTCATCGAGGAGTCCTGGGCCGAGCGCCGCAAGGTCCTCGAGGCGGTCCACGCCGACGGCGACCTCGGCTCCTGGCAGGTGCCGGCGACCTACGACGACGGCCGGATGCTCCACGAGGTGACGCGGGCTCAGGGGCTGGAGGGGATCGTGTCGAAGCGGCGTATCAGCCGCTACCGACCCGGTGAGCGGAGCAAGGACTGGGTGAAGCTGGCCCACCGCTACCGGGCCTCGCTCGTGGTCGGCGGCTGGCGGCCCGAGGTGGGCACCGAGGGCGGCACGGAACGTATCGGCGCTCTGCTGGTCGGGCAGCCGACGCCCGACGGGCTGGTCTACCGCGGGCGGGTCGGCAGCGGCATCGGCGGCAAGCGCGCCCAGCGGCTCGGCGAGCTGCTCCGCGAGACCGGCCGGAACCCCTTCGCCGGACCCGACGTCGACCCCGACGGGGGAGTGCCGCCGGTCGACGCCCGCGGCACCCACTGGGTCGAGCCCCTCCTCGTCGTCGAGGTGGAGACCCACGGCACCGCCGTCGCGGCGGCGAGCTACAAGGGCCGGCTGCGGCAGCCGAGCTTCATCGGCATCCGCGAGGACATCGAGCCAGAGGATCTGTGATGGTCGAACGCGAAGAGGTACGCGTCGAGGTCGACGGCCGGGTGCTGACCCTGACCAGCCTCAGCAAGGTGCTCTATCCGCGCACGGGCATGACGAAGGGCGAGGTGCTCAACTACTACGCCCAGGTCGCGCCGGCGCTGTTGTCGCAGCTCCAGGACCGCGCCGTGACGAGGATCCGCTGGCCGCACGGCATCGGCGACATGTCGTTCTTCGAGAAGAACGCACCGGCCGGCACGCCCAGCTGGGTACGCACCGTCACCGTTCCGACAACGGGATCCCGAACCGCGGACCACAGGGAGGGAACACTCACCTTTCCGATCCTCGACAGCCTCGCCGCCCTCACCTGGGCCGCGAACCTCTCCGCGCTGGAGCTGCACGTCCATCAGTGGACGGTCGGCGCCGACGGCACTCCCGCCGGGGCGAACCGGATCGTGATCGACCTCGACCCCGGCGAGCCCGCCGGCCTGCAGGAGTGCTGCGAGGTGGCGCTGCTGGTGCGCGAGGCGCTGGCCGCCCGTGACCTCGCCGCGACGCCGGTGCTCAGCGGGAGCAAGGGCGTGCACCTGTACGCCGCCCTGCCGGAGCCGGTCGAGCCGGAGGTCGCCACGGCGCTGGCCAAGGAGATCGCCGAGGACCTCCAGAAGGCCCACCCGAGCAAGGTGACCGCGACGATGACCAAGAGTCGCAGGTCAGGCAAGGTTTTCCTGGACTGGTCGCAGAACTCGGGATCGAAGACGACGATCTGCCCCTACTCGCTGCGTGGCAAGGAGATCCCGACGGTCGCGGCCCCGGTCACCTGGGACGAGGTCACGGAAGGGGCCGAGGATCCGCTCGGTATCGACCAGTTCGGACCTAACAATGTGATCACGCGCTTATCTGAAAGGGGGGATCTCTTCACAAGCCCTACGGGGCTGTAACTATTGTTCTCTTCATGTCGAACTCCGTGCTTGTCGTAGAAGACCAAGAGGACATCGCTGCTCCCCTGGTGCGCACGCTCCAGCGTGAGGGCTATGACGTCACCTGGGTCGATTCCGGCAAGAAGGCGCTGGAGCTGCTGGCGCCTCCCTACGACGCCGAGCTGGTGCTGCTCGACCTGGGCCTCCCGGACATGGACGGGCTCGAGGTCTGCAAGGCCGCGCGCGACAACGGCTACGAGGGCGGGATCATGATCCTGACCGCCCGTGACGCCGAGATCGACCTGGTCGTCGGGCTCGACGCCGGTGCCGACGACTACCTGGCCAAGCCGTTCGCGCTGGCCGTCCTCCAGGCGCGGGTCCGCGCCCTCCTGCGCCGCTCGGGTCCGGTCGAGCCCGGCGCCGACGACGACGCCCTGCGCATCGACGTAGCGGCCCACCGGGTCTACGCCGGTGAGCGCGAGGTGACCCTGACCGGCAAGGAGTTCGCCCTCCTGGCCGTCCTGGCCGCCTCCCGCGACAAGGTCGTCTCCCGTGACCGGCTGATGGCCGAGGTCTGGGACGAGAACTGGTACGGCTCGACCAAGACGCTCGACGTCACGGTCGGACGCCTGCGTCAGAAGCTCGAGGCGGCCGGTGTGCAGGAGAAGGTCGTCGCGGTCCGCGGCGTCGGTTTCCGGCTCGAAGCAGCGGAGTAAACGCAAGTTCGACACGGTGTCATATGCGTGTTCTGTGCGTGAGATGTTTCACAAACCAGGGCAAAGTCACGCGTGAACACGCCGGATGTGCTCCAGATTCGACCGTTCGGGCTTGGATCCGGCTTGGTTGGCATGTCACCTTGGTTGAGCTGTGCACAACGCACGACCGGCCCCGGTACACGCCGAATCCTGTCCCTCCGGACGCCGGCCCCGACTACTGAACCCCCTTTACCCTCACACTCAGCAGTACGTATGGGACAGGAGCGGGGGACCCAAGTTCCACGCGACTTACTCGGACGGTCGCTTGGGGTGAAGCCATCGCAGGATGGCCGGGCAACCTTCTAGCCCGAACCCGACAGCTCACCTCGCAGGCGTGGGAAGGAACTCACGCATGTCCAAGTCCGTATCTCATCCTGCCCATCGAGGCGCGCCCCGGCCGTTCCGGTCGCCGAACGTCTCGATCGCCCGGACGATCGCAGGATCTCTCAGGGCCCACGGCAAGTTCGTCGGCCGCGTCACCCTCGCCAGCGGCATCGCCGCCGGTGCCCTGGTGGCGGTGCCCGCCGCCAACGCCGCCCCGGTCTCTCACGAGACCTCCACCGTCGAGCCGGCCAAGGTGGTGGAGGCTCCGACCCTGGAGGCCTCGGCCACCCCCACGGCGATGCTCACCGACATCAAGCAGCTCGAGAGGGCTGTCGAGGTGCAGGAGCGCAAGGCCGAGGC
>NZ_JBHVGB010000244.1:0-6763 GCF_042801335.1 Nocardioides sp. NPDC057577
CCGCGAAGCGGCCGGCGAAGCCGGCGGCCGCAGGCCGTCCTTGACTCCGGGGCAGGTCGAGAAACACTCGAGGACAGGGTCGGCGGCCCAGACCAACCACGAACACACAGCACCGAGCGCCATGCATCAAAGATCAGGGCTGATAGCGCGGATCGACATCCTCGGCGGCGATCCCGAGCAGATCCGCGATCTGCTCGACCACGACCATGAGCACCATCGCCTCGACCTCGGAGCGGGTGTGGCAGCGGTGCTCGATCGGCCGCCGGTAGATCACCAGCCGCGCCGGGTTCGCGCCGGAGCCTCGCTCGAGCGACCCGAGCGGGATGTGATCGTCGACGGTCCAGTCCTTCGGGATGTCGGGCGACTCCTCGACGGCGTACTCGATCAGGCCCAGCCGTGACTGCCAGCGACCGTCGATCTCGGTCACGATGGCAAGCGCGATGTCGTCGAAGCGCTCCCGGCGGGTGCGCAGGACCGGCACCTTCGGGTCGGTGGGAACGGCCACCGGGCCACGTGTCCCACGGCCGTGCCGATCCCTGTGCCTGGTCATGTACGCGAGCCTAACTGCGCGGCTGGCCTCAGGGGAGTACGGTTCACCCGTGACTGCTCGTCGTTGTTCGCGTACCGCCTGCCAGCGTCAAGCCGTCTGCACGCTCACCTATGTGTACGCCGACCAGACGGCCGTTCTCGGCCCGCTGGCGACCTATGCCGAGCCGCATGCCTACGACCTGTGCGAGGAGCATGCCGAGCGGCTGTCCGCGCCACGGGGCTGGGAGGTGGTTCGGCTGGCTCGTGAGCCGGTGGACCCGCAGCCCAAGGGCGACGACCTGCTCGCGCTGGCCGATGCCGTCCGTGAGGCCGCGAGGCCGCCGGCTCCGTCTCCGCGAGGGCCCGTCGGGGCCCCTGGGCAGGACGACGCCGAGGAGCCGGGGGCGAACGACGGTCAGCCCCGTCCGGGCGGCACCCGCCGCGGGCACCTCCGCGTGCTGACCTCGGAGTAGGACGACTAGAGTTCCGGACATGCCGGAGAGAGTTGACCCCGACATCGCCAACGCCGTCTTCAAGGCGTACGACGTCCGTGGCACCGTCCCTGATCAGATCGACGAGAACCTCGCCCGACGCGCCGGGCGGGCCTTCGTGCACGTCACCGGCGCCCGTCGTGGCGAGATCGTCGTCGGCCACGACATGCGCCCCAGCTCCCCGGCGCTCGCGGGAGCCTTCGCCGAAGGTGCGACCGAGGCCGGCGCCGACGTGACGATGATCGGGCTGGCCTCGACCGACGAGCTCTACTTCGCCTCCGGTCACCTCGGGCTGCCGGGCGCGATGTTCACCGCCAGCCACAACCCGGCGCAGTACAACGGCATCAAGCTGTGCCGCGCCAACGCGGTCCCGGTCGGCGCCGAGACCGGGCTCGACGAGATCCGTGACCTGGTCATCTCCGGCGAGGTTCCGATCGCCGATGTCGCGGGCAGCATCAGCGAGACCGATGTGCTGGAGGCGTACGCCGCGCACCTGCTCGGTCTGGCCCCGGTCAAGGGTCGCCGGCTCACCGTCGTCGCAGACGCGGGCAACGGCATGGCCGGCCACACCGCGCCTGCGGTCTTCGGCCGCCTGGGCCCCGAAGCCGTCGAGATGATCCCGATGTACTTCGAGCTCGACGGCACCTTCCCCAACCACGAGGCCAACCCGCTCGACTCGACCACGTTGGTCGATCTGCAGGCCAAGGTGCGCGAGACCGGCGCCGACGCCGGTCTGGCCTTCGACGGCGACGCCGACCGCTGCTTCCTGGTGGACGATAAGGGCGAGGTGGTCAGCCCGAGCGCGATCACCGCCCTGATCGCCGAACGGGCCCTGGCCCAGGAGCCGGGCGCCACGATCATCCACAACCTGATCACCTCCCGCGCGGTCCCCGAGATCGTCACCGAGCTCGGCGGCACCCCGGTACGCACCCGCGTCGGCCACTCCTACATCAAGGCCGTGATGGCCGAGTCCGAGGCGGCCTTCGGCGGCGAGCACAGCGGCCACTTCTACTTCCGCGACTTCTGGCGCGCCGACTCCGGCATGCTCGCCGCGCTGCACGTCCTCGGCGCCCTCGCCGAGACCGACCAGCCGCTGAGCGAGCTGCTGGCCGCCTACGCCCGCTACCCGATGAGCGGCGAGATCAACTCCACCGTCCCCGACCAGGCCGCCACCGTGGCCGAGATCGAGAAGGCGTACGCCGGGCGCGACGGTGTCACCGTCGACAAGCTCGACGGCCTGACCCTCTCCCACGCCGACTGGTCGGTCAACGTACGCGCCTCCAACACCGAGCCGCTGCTGCGGCTCAACGCGGAGGGCAAGGACACAATCACCATGGAGCGCGTGCGCGACGAGGCGCTCGCGATCATCCGAAAGGACAACGCATCATGACTGGCGCAACGACCCCCCTGGGCCTGAGCGAGAAGCTGCTCGAGATCATCGTCTGCCCGCAGTGCCACGGCGACCTGCTGCCCGTCGAGGCGACCGTGCCCGACCAGGATGGCGAGCTGGTCTGTCAGGGGGAGTGCGGCCTGGCCTACCCGGTCCGCGACGGCATCCCCGTCCTGCTCATCGACGAGGCTCGTCCGACCAAGAGCGAGTGAGGCAGCGATGACCTGGTTCGACGAGTCGAGGCTCGACGACGAGCGAGCGCTGGCCGGGATCGACCTGCTGCTGCGCTCTCTGGCCGAGTCCGGAGCCCGGGTCCGCCGGGAGGCTGCGGGTGCCGCAGAGCCCCTGCAGGAGGCCGTACGCCGCGCCGCGGAGACCGGCCGACCCCGGGCCGTCGTCGCTGCAGGTCCCGACTCGCGCCTGCTGCGCGCCGTCCTCGAGCCGTTCTGCCCGGTGCCGTTCGTCGCCTGGCCCGCTCCGGGCCTGCCGGGCTGGGCCGGAAGCCTCGACCTCGTGGTCGTGCTGGCCCCGACCGGCTCCGACCCGGGTGAGGCCTCTGCCGCCGCCGAGGCCGTCCGCCGCGGCGCCCAGCTGGTCGTGGCCGCTCCGGAGAAGTCGCTGGTCGCCCAGCACGCCGAGGGTCGCGACAGCACCCTGCTCCCGGTCGAGGGCGGCGACACGCTCGCGATGGCGATCCTGATGCTCACCTACCTCAACTCGGTCGGTCTCGGCCCGGAGGCCGACGCGGACAAGGTGGCCGACGCGCTCGACGACGTCGCCACCGCCTGCTCGCCGCATCGCGACATCTCGGTCAACCCGGGCAAGATCCTGGCGATCTCGCTGGCCGACTCGCTCCCGGTCGTGTGGGGTGGCTCCGTCCTGGCCGCCCGCGCCGCCCGCCGTGTCGCCGAGAACCTGCGCCGGGCCAGCGGCCGAGGCGCCATCGCCGGTGACGCCGACGACCTGCTCCCGGTCCTCGAGGCCGCCCGGCCACGCAACGTCTTCGACGACCCCTTCGCCGAGGAGCAGGCCTCCGCGCGTCCCGTTCTGGTCATCCTCGACGACGGTGCGACCGATCCGATCATGGTCGAGCAGCGGCGGTCTCTCACCGAGGCCGCGGACACGCGCGGCGTACGGGTGGAGGTGGTCGAGGCGAACACGACCACGGAGGTCGCCCGCTACGCGTCCCTGCTGCTCCAGGGGACATACTCCGCGGAGTATCTGCGTTTGGGTCTGGTTAACGAAGGTTAATTCCGGATGACGGACAGATCCATGTGATCTGCCTCATGTCTCACGCTCAGGGGTGTCGGCGACGCGTCGCCATGGTGGGCGACCCCTGGACGCGGGGGAGCGGACCGCTGTTTGATTTGGCAACAAATCAGACACATAGCGGTCACACCCCCACCCTGGAACAGGATCCCCCTCCCATGAGCCAGACCAAGTTCGTCGTCGCCGGTGCCTTTGCCCTCCTGGGCGCGATCCTCTTCAGCGGCCGGCTCTCCGCCCCCGCTCCACCCGCGACCGACGAAGCGAGCGCCGCGGCCGGCGGCACCCTCCGGATCGGCGTCGACAGCGCCGAGCCGTCGTACTACAAGATCGACGGCGTGACCAAGGGCTTCGACTACCAGATGGCGCGCAGCGTCGCCGAAGGCATGGGCGCGGAGCCGGAGTTCGTGGAGATGGAGTTCAACGAGCTCTTCCCGGCCCTCGAGGCGGGCAAGATCGACATGATCGGTGCCCAGGTCACCAAGACCGAGGAGGCAGAGCGGAAGTACGACTTCAGTGCTCCGTACTTCGTGACGTACGTGTCTTTCCTCGCCCCGAAGAGCTCGGCGATCAAGACCCGTGACGACATCGACGGCAAGAGCGTCGCCGTCGTCGAGGGCACCGTCCAGGAGCGCTACCTCGAGGAGCAGTACGAGGACGTCACCGTCATCAAGGCCAAGAACGCGGACGCCGCGGTCAGGTCGATGGGGCGCGGTGAGTCCGACGCGTTCTTCTACGGCGCTCCCTACTCCGAGTCGATCATCAAGGGTGCGCCGATCCCGCTGACGGAGCCGATCGTCTACCAGGCCGAGGACGCGCCGATCGGGTTCGTGGTTCGCGAGGGTGATGAGCGCAAGGAGCGGATCGACGGGGTCATCGAGGACATGGTCCTCAACGGCGAGTGGGTGAAGATCAAGACGGACTACTTCGAGGCGGTCCCGCTCTCCGAGTTCTTCAGGGAGAAGGGCGCCTGAAGCGCGGTTGTCTGCGTTTGGGTTCGTTCGCCGAGGAAGCCGTCCTGAAGGTGAACGATGCGCGTGATCTGTGTCACGCACTGCGGTCAAGGTTCGGTCACGGATCGTCACAGATAGTGACGACGATCCTCGAAAACCTGGACGCGAGGTGGCAGACAGGTGTTTGATGCAACATCGTCCGGCCACTCCTGGCCAGCACGTCTCGGATTCTCGGCGCCGACGTGACGGGCATGCCCCACCATCCCGAAAACACAGGACTTCCGCATGAATCACATCAAGTTCGTCGTCGCCGGCGCCCTGGCCCTCCTAGGGGTCCTGGTCATCGGCGGCTACTTCGCCGACCCCGCCCCCAAGGCGACCGACCAGGAGAGTGCCGCCGCCGGGGGCACTCTGCGGATCGGTGTCGACGGCACCGAGCCCGCTTTCTACAAGGTCGACGGCGTGACCAAAGGATTCGACTACGAGATGGCGCTCGGCGTCGCCGAGGGTCTGGGTGCCAAGCCCGAGTTCAAGGTCATGGACTTCAGCGACCTCTTCACCGCGCTCGAGGCCGGCGAGATCGACATGATCGGAGCCCAGGTCACCGAGACCGCGGAGCGGAAGCAGGACTTCGACTTCACCGCGCCCTACTTCGTCACCTACCTGTCGTTCCTCACCCCGGAGGACTCGCCCATCAAGAACCGCGACGACATCGACGGCAAGAACATCGCTGTCGTCGAGGGCACCATCCACGAGCGCTACCTCGCCGAGCAGTACGAGGACGTCAACATCATCAAGGCCAAGGACGAGGACACCGCGGTCAAGGCGATCCAGGACGGCAAGGCGGACGCGTTCTTCTACGACGCCCCCTACACAACGCCGATCATCGCTCGCTGGCAGGACAAGTTCCCGCTGAAGGAGGCGATCGTCTACCCGGCAGACGACGCTCCGATCGGTTTCGTCATGAAGAAGGGCGACGAGCGCAAGGAGCTGATCGACGGGGTTCTCGAGCAGATGATCCTCGACGGGGACTGGTTGAAGATCAAGAAGGAGTACTTCAAGGAGTACCCGCTCTCGGAGGTCTTCAAGGACAAGGGCGCCTGAGGTTGACGGCGCTCGCCCCGCCTTGGGGCGCCTGAAGTCCAGTAGCCTACGATGCCCGCTGGCCTGGCTCAGCCAGGTCGCAGCGTCTCGGCGCACCCCTCCCCCCAACCAGGACGTCGTATGAAATCCCTGAAGTTCATCCTTGCGGGCGCGGTCACCCTTCTGGTGATCCTGATCGTGGTCTCCAACACGGTGGAGACGACCGGCCCCTCCTCTGCCAGGCGCAGCAGCGCGGCCGATGACGGCCAGCTCAAGATCGGTGTGCTGGACAGCGCCCCGGTGTACTACACCGACGGGTCCTCCGCCAAGGGCTTCGACTACGAGGTGGCCCTCGGTGTCACCGAGTCGCTCGGCATCAAGCCGTCGTTCGTTCCGATGGACTTCGCCGACCTGTTCACTGCCCTCGACGAAGGCAAGATCGACATGATCGCCTCCCAGGTGAGCGTGACCGAGGAGCGCGAGGAGGCGTACGACTTCTCGCACCCCTACTTCGTCACCTACCTGTCCTTCACCACCCCGAAGAACTCCCCGATCAAGAAGCTCAAGGACGTCAACGGCACCCGGGTCGCCATCGTGGACGGCACCGCGCAGGAGAGCATTCTCAAGGCACGCTTTCCCAAGGCCGAGATCGTGAAGCGGAAGAACGAGGCGGCCGCGCTCGAGGCGGTCGCCGTGGGCAAGGCGGACTCGTTCTTCTACGACGCGCCGTTCACCGATGGGCTGATCAAGAGCGCCCCGATCCCGATGGAGGAGCGGATCGTCTTCCCGTCCGACAAGGCCCCCATCGCCTTCGTCTTCCGCAAGGGCGACGGGCTCAGGGACCAGGCCGACGATGCGATCGACGAGATGATCGTCAACGGTGACTGGCTGCGGATCAAGACCGACTACTTCAAGGAGTACCCGCTCTCGGAGCGGTTCCGGGAGCAGGGCGTCGAGTAGCAGTTCGCACCCGCTAAAGTTCGCGGCATGAGCGAGCGCCAGCGAGCGACAGTGGGCCTCAGGCCGTCGCCTCCGTATTCTCTGCCCTTCGC
>NZ_JBHVGB010000245.1:0-6681 GCF_042801335.1 Nocardioides sp. NPDC057577
GTCATGGACCGGCCCCGGTGCTGTTTCTGGTGTCGCGCGTTCAGCCGGCGGCGACCGCCAGGCGCCGCATCCTGGGGATCGGGATGCGGTAGTCGAGCGCGACCACGGTGGCCGGTCCGTCGGCATGGCGCCAGCGCATCAGCGCCGGCCCGCCTGGACCACCGTCGACGTACTCGGGTCGGCCGGAGGCCGGCATCGGGCCTACGGCCTTGAGGCTCAGCCCGAACGCCTCGGTCCAGAAGTACGGCCTCGGCTCGAGCACCGGGGCGTCCTGGCCGTGCAGCAGCGCGGTCGCTGCGACCTTGGCCTGCTCGATGGCACTGTTCCACAAGGGCGTACGCCGGTGGCCGCCGAAGACGGGCACGGCGGCGAGGTCGCCGACGGCCGCGACGTCGGGCGTGACCAGGCAGCGCTCGTCGACGTGGACCGGGCCACGGCCGGAGGGCAGGATGCCCGATCCGGCCAACCACTCCGTGTTGGGTACGTCTCCGACGGCGGTGAGGACCAGGTCGGCGCTCACCTCGGTCCCTTCGGCGCACATGACCCGGCCGCGGCCGACGATGGAGGCGCCGGCCGTCTCGACGACGTTCGCGCCGCGCTCGCGGGCGGCGGTGGTGAAGACTCGAGACAGGTGGGCGCCGAGCTGCGCGGCGAGCGGCGGTCCTTGGGAGACGACGCTCACCCGGCACCCCCGGGCGAGCGCGCCGGAGGCGATCTCCATACCGAGTGGACCGCCACCGACGACAACGATGCTCGGGGCGGTGATGACGCGCTCGCGCAGAGCCTGTGCGTCGGCGAGGGAGCGCAGTGTCATCTCCTCAGGCCCGCCGAGCCTCTGTGCGCGGGAGCCCGTTGCGATCACGACCTTGTCGTACGCCACCTCGTTGCCGTCCGACAGGACGACGACCTTGCGTGCCTGATCGAGTCCGGATGCGCGGGTGCCGAGGATCTCCTCGGCGCCGTGGTCGCTGGGCGGCAGCTCGTGCGCCGTGCTCGCTTGGTCGGCGGCATCGGCGAGGAGCGCCTTGGAGAGCGCCGGCCTGCTGTAGGCGGGCTCGTCCCCGATGATGATGAGGTCGCCGTCGAACCCTGCCTCGCGCAGCGCATCGGCGCTGGTGAGCCCGGCGATGCCGTGGCCCACGACGACGACTCGTTCCGTCGACGCGCTCATCCGATGCGGAGCGCGGCTACCGGGCAGACCCGGGCCGCAGCGCTGGCGGCCCGTGCGTCGGCCTCACCGACCTCGTCGACGTCGATGACGAGCTCACCGTCCTCATCGAGGTGCATGAGGTCGGGAGCGGCCTCCTCGCACAGGCCATGGCCCTCGCAGCGCGGGCGGTCGAGCAGGATCTTCATGCGGAGACGACCTTCGTGACGGGGAGCTCCTCGATGCTCCGGGTGATGTTGCTGGCGACCCGCACCTCGCCGCCGAGGTCGAGCCGTGCGACGCGGCGTGCGAGCGCCTCGATGACGGCATGCACCTCGAGCCGGGCGAGGCCCTGCCCAGCACAGCCGTGCGGTCCGTACCCGAAGGAGAGGTGGTCGACCGGGTTGCGTTCGACGCGGAAGACGTCGGGCTCCTCGAAGTGCCGCGGGTCGCGGTTGCCCGCACCGAAGAGAACCCCGACGTGCGCGCCCGCCGGAACGAGGAAACCGTCGATCTCGACCTCACGGGTAGCGCGCCGGCCCCACACATGCACCGGTGCCCAGAAGCGCAGCACCTCGTTGAACGCGGCCGGGACCAGCCTACGGTCGGCACGGATCGCGGCGAGCTGTTCCGGGTGCCGGCCCAGCAGGGCGATGGCGTTGCCGAGCGCGGCGACGGTCGTGTCGACGCCGGCCCCGAGATACTGGTGGATGATGTGGCCGGCCGTGCCCGGCGGGATGTCGCCGCGGGCCTCGGCGTCGAAGACGCCTCGTCCGACCGAGCCCGGCTGCAGATCGCCGGCGGTGACACTCGAGCACCAGGCGTACAGCTCACCGGCGATCGGGAAGCTCTCCGCGGTGCGCTGGTTCATCGGCCCGATCACCTGCATCGCGGCCTGACCCCAGCGCAGCATGTTGATACGTACGTCGCCGGTGAAGCCGATCAGGTCGGCGACGACCTCGAGCGGGAGGGCCCGTGCGATCTGGTCGATCGCGTCGAAGGAGCCGCGCCCGACCAGGTCGGCAACCAGCGCGTCGGCCTTCTCCTCGATCTGGAGCTTCAGGCCGCGCAAGGCCCGCGGTGAGAGGTTCTCGGTCAGCGCCGCGCGCAGGCGGGTGTGGTCCGGCGGGTCAGAGGCAAGCGAGGTTCCGGCGAGCGCCTCGTTGACCGCCGGGTTGAACCCGATCGCGCCGGCCGAGGAGAACGCGGCTGGGTCACCGAGCGCTCTCCGGATCGCGTCGTAGCGGGTCAGCACGTAGACATCGTTGAGCGGCAGGTGGACGACCGGGCCGAGATCGCGCAGGGCCGCGTAGGTCGGGTAGGGGTCGATCAGGATCTCATCGTCGAAGAGGTCGACGTCGGAATTCGGTGGTGTGCTCATGGCTTTCCAGGTGGTCGTGATGGACAGGTCGGGGGTCGGAGCCGAAGGATCAGGCCGTCGCCGGCACTTCGGCGGGATCGAGCTCGGCCGGTGCCTGGGCGCCGACAAGCCCCACCAGCGTGAGGACCGCGGCAACGGCGGCGCAGACGCCGCAGACCAGGAAGGCAAGGTTGTACGCCGCCCCCAGGGACTCCATGGCCAGGTTGGCGATCTCGGCCGGCATCGGCACCGGCTCGCCTCCGGGGATGACCGGCATCGAGTTGAGCGCCATCGCACCACCCCCGTGGCCGATCCCGACCGCCGCGTCCGCGTGCGTCTCATCGAGCGTGCCTGAGCCGACGAGCTTGCCGACCACGCCCTCCAGGTCGGCGACCAGGCGGGCGTTGGCCGACGCGGTCGCGACTGCTCCGACGAGCACCGGCCCGAGCGCGAAGCCCAGATCACGCAGCAGGTTGGTGGTCGCCGAGGCCATCCCGGCCAGACGCAGCGGGACGGTGTTGATCGCGACGGCCGTGATGGAGCCGACTGTCATCGCGAACCCGATACCCAGCGCCAGCATCGGCGCAATGAACCGGGTCCAGGTCATGTCGTTCACGTCGAAGGTGGAGCACCAGATGCCGGCCACCGCCATCGATGCGAATCCGATGCTGAGCACCCACCGTGGCGAGACGTTGCTGATCAGGCGCGAGACCACCGGCACCAGCACGAAGGCCGGTCCCTGGATGAAGAGGAACAGGATGCCGATGCGTACGGCTTCCTGGTGCTGGATCGCGCCGAGCCAGATCGACATCGAGAAGCAGATCCCGAGGAACGCGAACATGCCGATCACGGTCGCCATCGCGACCACCGCGTAGGCACGGTTGGAGAACAGACCGAGCTGGACGAGCGGCACCTCGGTGTGCAGCTCGATCCGGACGAACGCGGCGAGCAGGATCACGCCGAGGCCGGCCGCACCGATGATCATCGGCTGGCCGAACCCGACTTCCGAGCCGTGGGTGGCCGCGAAGAGCAGTGCGATCAGGCCGACCGCGAGGGTGACCTGGCCGGGGATGTCGAGCTTGCGTCCCTCCGGTGCGGAGGAGTCGGTGGCGGCGAACGTGACCAGGATGGAGACCGCGGCGGCCGCGACGACGATGAGGTACGCCGCACGCCAGTTGCCTGCGGAGGCGAGGGCACCACCCAGCATCGGCGCGATGGCCGCACCGATGGAGAGGAATCCGGCCCACAGCGCGATCGACTTCGCGCGCTGCTCCGCGCTCGGTGCCAGCGCGGCGATCATCGCGAGGGAGATCGGGTAGAGGACGGCGGCACCGAGACCAGCCACGATCTGACCTGCCCACAGAACCTCGACGCTGCCGGCGGCGTACGTCACCACTCCGCCGGCGGCGGTGAGGAGCGCGCCGACCTGCAGCAGACGCTTGCGGCCGAAGAGGTCGCCGATCACGCCGGTCGTCAGCTCGAAGACGACCATCGGGATCGCGAAGGCAGCACTGATCCAGGTCAGATCGGTGCCGCTGGCGGAGAACTCCGTCTGGAAGGTGCCGTTGAGGGCGCCGGGCAACGAGTAGGCGACCTGGGCGAGGAGAACTGCGAAGCAGCCCGCGACCACGGTCGCGGTGTATCGGGACGCCTTCACCGGCGCCACTGCTGTGGACATGAGGGGACTCCTGGGGGCTCGAGCCGTCTCCGAGTGTGATCGGCATCACGACCGGACCCAGGCAATCTGACATCTCACTAGACGGTGTGTCAAGTCACACGTCTCACTGTCTTCTGATCGTGGCGGCTCCGTGAGCCGTGGCTGATCGCACTAGAGTCGCGCCATGGCCAACCTGCGCGCAGCCCAGAAGCGGATGACCCATGAGCTCCTCCTCGACACCGGCCTCAACCTCTTCGGCGAGAAGGGGTACGCGTCGACGACTGTCGACGACATCGCCTCGACCGCGGGTGCCACCCGCGCCACCTTCTACGCTCACTTCCCCTCGAAGGTGGAGCTGATGAAGGCGCTCATCAGAGAGCGACTCAACGTCGAGCTCGGCCGGGTCCCGTCCGAGGATCATGGGAGCACGGCACGTGAGTTGGTCGACGTGGTCGCCGATGGCGGCGAAAAGCGGATTCGCGGGTGGCTCGAGGGTGTCTCCGCCCACTGGGACGCCATTCGTCCCTACACCGTCACCGCGTTCCAGGCGGCCGCGGTCGACCCCGAGATCCAGGCGCTGCTCGACGAGTGGACCGACGAGGTGGTCGGTGACATCACCGAAGGGCTCAACCGTGCCGGTCGTTTCGCTCCGGCGACCCGACGCCTGCGCGGTGTCATCGCTTTCACGGAGCTCGACCACGTAGCGCGGCACTGGACGCCGGGACACTGGGGAGTCGATCGTGACGAGGTCCTCACGGTGCTGACCGAGAGCTGGTGCGGAACCATCGGACGCGGCTCTGCTCAGGCTCGGCGCGACCCGGCATGAGTGTTGCGGGGCCCGGTGTCACGCCTGGGCGCCGCCCGGATCTTGATGAGGCCTATCTGTCAGAGTCCCTGTCGCCGCGAGTGAGCCCGGAACGCGGCCGAGACCGTCCGGGCTGTTCTACAAACGGCGCTCGGAGATGGACTGACGCTGGTCAAAGCCAGGAAAGCGGACGGGCTGGCCTGTAAGCCGGGTTCTGTAGTCGGCGACCATCCATCTCGGACCATCGTTGCCGATGGCCTCTAGCAACCTACCCGCGCACTCGGGCGGACCGCCCTCCCAGTGAACTAGCACCGTCGTACGCTGTCTGGTCTTGCTCCGGGTGGGGTTTACCTAGCTCCTCGTGTCACCACGAGGACTGGTGGGCTCTTACCCCACCGTTTCACCCTTACCGCTACCTGGAGGGTAGCGGCGGTCTGTTCTCTGTGGCACTGTCCCGCGGGTCACCCCGGGTGGCCGTTAGCCACCACCCTGTCCTGTGGAGCCCGGACTTTCCTCGACGTATCTCTACGACGCGATCGCCCGGCCAGCCCGTCCGCACAAAAGTCTAGTGTGAGGCGGGCTCGATGTGGGCATCCGGACCGGGGAAGACGAGCGACTCGTGGTCGCTGTCGCTCCAGCGTACGAGGTAGGGCGGGCTGCCGTCGGGGTGGCTGACCTCGATGATCTCGGCTTCTCGCATGTGGTCGCCGACGTGCTGGCCCATGACGACGAGGTGGTCACCTACTGATGCGTGCATGCGCGTTCACCTCCTATCCCTCACCATGGTGCTCCCATCGCGGGCCTGGATGGAATACGGTGGAGGGGTATCGCGTTCGGAGGGTGTGATGATGGAGAACGAGGACTTCGAGTACGTAGCCCCGGCTGTGGTCTTCCCGGGCCAGAGCGCCCACGAGGTGGCCTACCGGACGGCCCACGACCTGCTCTCGCGGCGTTTCCCGGTGGAGGCGCTGGAGATCCTGGAGCCGGCGCTGGCCGATGACCCCGACAACATCGGGCTGCGGAGCATGCGGGCGTGGGCCTACATGCTGCGGGCCCAGCTCGCCAAGGCCGAGGCCGAGCTGCGCTGGCTCGTCGATCGCGACCCCAGCGACGCCTGGAGCCAGCACTCGCTGGGCCGCGTCCTGGAGCGCCAGGACCGTCTCGAGGACGCGCTCGGCCCGCTGCGCCTGGCGGCCGTGATGAGCGACGACTACGACCATCACGCAGCCGTCTACCGCGTACGCAACCGGCTCGCGCAGCGCCAGGAGTGAGGTCGGCGGTGACCCGCGTGACGCGGCGGCCTCGGCGGTGGCAGGGTGGGGGTATGGAACCTGACACCACGACCCTCAACGCCGAGCAGGTCGCCCAGGAGGACCTGGCAGGCTGGACGTTCGACACCAGCGGTGAGGCCGACAGCATCGTCGTCCGTGTGGAGACCGGTGACTTCGTCACCGGTCTGGCGCTGGTCAACGCGATCGGGGCGAAGGCCGAGGAGGCCAACCACCACCCCGACATCGACCTGCGCTACCCGTACGTCGAGATCCGGCTCTCCAGCCACGACGCCGGCGGGGTGACCAGCCGGGACATCGCGCTGGCGAAGGTGATCAACGGGCTCTCGGCAGAGTCCGCGCTCTGAGCCGGCTCAAGCCAGGCGTGTCACCTCGACGCTGACCTCGACGACCGGCTCCTCGGGGCCCGAGAAGATCCCGCCC
>NZ_JBHVGB010000246.1:0-6577 GCF_042801335.1 Nocardioides sp. NPDC057577
GCGCGCCCCTTTCAGCTCACTGCCTCCAGCAGGCGATCGCCCAGGTCGGAGCGGAGATAGAGGACCGATCGGCCGTGGCGGGCCGAGGTCAGCAGCCCAGCCGCCCGCATCGCCCGCAGGTGCTGGTTGACGGCTGTGGCGGTGACCCCGAGGCGTACGGCCAGCTCGGTGGAGGAGGCCGGAGCCTCCAGCAGGGTGAGGAGCCCGGAGCGGGTCTCCCCGATGAGGTCGCGCAGCGCCCGCGGCGACCGCGGCCGGTCGGTCGTCCACAGGTTGCCGAGGCCGCGTGCCGGGTAGAACACGACCGGCGGCTCCTCGGGCGAGATCGGCGTCGACGGGTTGCGGGTGAACAGGGTGGGCACCACGGTGAGCCCGACCCCTGCGGTCGTACGCCGGTAGTCGACCTTCGAGGTGGTGAGCCGGATCGAGAGGACGTCGTCGGCGAGGGTGACGCGCGGTGAGATGTCGGCGAACATCGCCGCCATGCCGGAGTGCACGATCGTCCGGCCGCGATGGACGATGTCGGCCTCCAGCACCGCTCGCATCCGCTGCCAGTGGGGTTCGAAGCAGGCGTCCCAGTAGCCACGGAGCGCGGCGAGGATGCGGCGCAGCACGACCTGCGGGCGTCCGACCAGGACCGCCGGGGGACCGCCGTCGAAGTGGACCGCGTCGAGATCGCCGCGGACGCGGTGCGGAGGGGTCGCGGCGACCACCTCGAGCTCGTCCTCGAGCCGGGCGAGGGGGTTGCGCGGGCGCGGGTTGAGGAAGTCCGGCGTCCAGAGCCGCTCGTTGGTCAGCGCCAGCAGGGTCTCGCGATCCAGGTCCGCGGCGCCGACGGTGCGGAGCCAGGGCAGGTGGAGCGGGAACCGGCCGGGGTCGCGCAGCGCTCGCAGCGAGAGGGTGAGCTCGTTGAGCGGCGAGATGGCGAACCGGACCTCGCTCAGGTCGGGACCGGCCAGGTCGTACCTGATCATGAAGCAATACGCTACATCGTTAGCCCGCGTGGGCGCGGGGTGCGACAACTGGACCCGTGATCCGACCTCCCAGCGACCCGGTCGAGCGCCCGCTCGTCGGTGCAGTCGCCGCCCTCTCCCTCGCACGTGGCATGTTCTTCGCGGTCAGCGCGCTCTACTTCACCCGCACCGTCGGTCTCTCGGCGGTCACCGTCGGCATCGGCCTGACCGTCGCCGGAGCCGTCGGTGTCGTGGCGACGTACGCGGGTGGGCGGCTCAGCGACCGATGGGGCGCCGACCGGGTGCAGCTGTGGGCGATGGCGAGCTACGGCATCGCCCTGCTCGCCTACGCCCTGGCCCGCGACGTGGTCGCGTTCGTGCTGGTCGCGACCTGGGTCTCGGCCTCGCGCGGCTTCCAGTCGAGCGCCCAGTCGACGCTGGTCGCGCGCTGGTTCGACGGCCCCGACCGGGTCGCCGTACGTGCCCGGCTGCGGGTGGTGATGAACGTGATGATCGGGGTGGGAACGCTGCTCGCGGCGGTGGCGCTGGCGGTGGACACCGGCGCGGCGTACCGCGCCACGATGGTGCTCGTCGGCGTGCTCACCACGCTCGCTGCGGTGCCGCTCATCGGGCTCAGGCGCCGGGTCACCGGGCTGGGCGAGAGGATGGATGCCGGCTCCGGGCCGGCGGTGGCCAAGGGTCCGTCGCCGCTACGTGACCGCACCTATGTCACCGCGACGGTGCTCAGCGGGGTGATGGCGATCCACTTCGGGGTGACCTCGATCGGGGTGCCGCTGTGGGTGGCCGACCACACCGATGCGCCGACGGTCCTGGTCTCGCTGCTCCTGGTGGTGAACACGGTCTACGTCGCGCTCTTCCAGGTGCGGGCCTCGCGCGGCACCCACGACATCGCCACGGCAGGGCGGGCCGTGAGGGGTGCCGGGTTCCTGCTGCTCGCCGCCTGCATCCTCTTCGCCGCGGCGGCCTATCTGGGCCCGGTGGCCGCCACGGTGTTCCTGCTGCTCGCCGCGCTCGCCTCCTCGGCCGCCGAGACGCGCGGTGAGGCGGGCAGCTGGGGACTGGCCTTCGAGCTCGCCGACCAGGAGCGGGCCGGCGCCTACCAGGGCGTGAGCCAGATGGGCTATGCGCTGGCCCACATGCTCGCGCCTCTCGTGGTGACGGCCACCGCGATCGACCACGGCACCGGCGGATGGATGGTGCTGGGCGCGCTCTTCGCCGTCACCGGCATCCTCACCGCGGTGCTCGCCCGGCACGCGGCTGTGGCGCGTGCCCAGGATCAGGCTCAGGCTCAGCGCAGCGAGTACGTCGCCAGCGAGACCCCGGTGTAGTGCGCGACGAACGCGAGGATCGTGAAGGTGTGGAAGACCTCGTGGAAGCCGAACCACCGCGGCCACGGGTTGGGGCGCTTGAAGCCGTAGATGACGCCGCCGGCGGTGTAGAGCGCGCCACCGACGCAGATCAGCGTGAAAGTGGCGATCCCGATGCCGAGGCCGAGCGCCACGGCGCCGGTGAAGAACGACGGGATGAAGAAGATCGCCGCCCAGCCGAGCGCGATGTAGTTGGGGACGTACAGCCAGCGTGGGGCGTCGTTCCAGAAGACCCGGAAGAGCACACCGAGGATCGCGCCGGTCCAGACGACCGAGAGCAGCACGACCTGCGTGACACCGTCGAGCAGCAGCAGCGAGAAAGGTGTGTAGGAGCCCGCGATCATCAGCATGATGTTCGCGTGGTCCCAGCGCTTCATGATCGTGAACCACCGCTCGTTCCACCGGCCGAGAGCGTTGACCCGGTGATAGACGGCGGAGACGGTGAAGAGCAGGAGCGCGGCCATCGTGAAGACCGCCGCACCGACCCGCGGAGCGCCTGACGGAGCCAGCACGATCAGGACGATCCCGGCCGCCAGCGTGAGCGGGGCCGTGGCCAGGTGGATCCAGCCGCGCAGCTTCGGGAGGGCCTCGTGAACGGTCGAGGAGACCGAGTCGGTGATGTTGCCGACCTTGAGGCGCATCGCATCCGTCATCTCGCTCATGCCGCCGCCTCCGTCGAGGAGGGGCAAGAATACGGAGCCGGTGGCCTGAGGCCTATGGTCGTTCGCTTGCGCTCTCTCATGACGCGTAACAGTATCGGTCCACCCTGAAGATGAGGTGAATCCTGTCCCGCTGGGTGATGTCGCCGCGCCGCCGTTACCCTTCTCCTCGTGGCAGACTGGAAGGAAGGCGTACGTCGGGTTCTCTACCCGGCCTACGAGGCGCGGATGCTCCGCAAGATCGATTCCTCCAAGCTGCCCAAGCACGTCGGGGTGATGCTCGACGGCAACCGTCGCTGGGCCAAGGAGGTCGGCCAGTCGACGGCCCACGGCCACCGCGCCGGCGCGGCCAACATCGAGCCGCTGCTCACCTGGTGCGACGAGATCGGCATCGAGGTGGTCACCCTGTGGCTGCTCTCCACCGACAACCTCAACCGCCCTGCCGACGAGCTGGCACCGCTCCTCGAGATCATCGCCGACGCGGTCGACTCGCTGGCCGACGTACGCCGCTGGCGGCTGCACCCGGTCGGCGCGCTCGACCTGCTCCCGCCCTGGCTGGCCCAGCGCCTCAAGGCCGCCGAGGAGGCGACCCGCGACGTCGACGGGATGCTGGTCAACGTCGCGGTCGGCTACGGCGGCCGCCGCGAGATCGCCGATGCCGTACGCGCCCTGCTCAACGAGCACGCCACCCGCGGCACCTCGCTGGAGGAGCTCGCCCAGATCATCGACGTCGAGCACATCGCCGACCACCTCTACACCAAGGGACAGCCCGATCCCGACCTGGTGATCCGTACGTCGGGGGAACAGCGCCTGGGCGGGTTCCTGCTGTGGCAGAGCGCGAAGTCGGAGTTCTACTTCTGCGAGGCCTACTGGCCCGATTTCCGGCGTACGGACTTCCTGCGCGCCCTGCGGGCCTACGCCCACCGCGAGCGTCGCCTCGGCAGGTGACCGCTGGCCGGAACATTCGGGGCGTCACCAGGAGTTCACAAAGAAAAATCGTTCGTGTTGCCACGGACCGTTGGTCCGGCGTCGTAGCGTTGTACCAACGGCGGGGAACAAATTCCCGTCGCACCTGGAGGCCCGTTACGTGAGAAGTCACGAACCGAACCTGTGTCAGGATCCCATCGATCCTGACGGGTGTGAGGCGGTCGGCACCCCGACTGACGGTCCACCGTCCGGTCCATCTGATTAGTGATGAGATGACCGGACTCATGGGTGTGTGAGCCGGTCGCGAGAGGTGATCCGCGTGGCCAACCCAACCACGAACGAGCACGTCACCGAGGCCGATACGTCGGCCGCTCCGACACCGGCGTCGGAGTCTTCCCCCTCGGCCGAGAGCGAGTCGCCGCACCCGCGGACGTTCGTTCTCGACACCAGCGTCCTGCTGTCGGACCCGAAGGCCATGACGCGCTTCGCCGAGCACCAGGTCGTCCTCCCGGTGGTGGTCATCACCGAGCTGGAGGGGAAGCGGCACCACCCGGAGCTGGGCTACTTCGCCCGCTCCGCACTCCGGCAGCTCGACGGGCTGCGGGTCACCCACGGCCGCCTCGACACGGCGGTTCCGGTCGGTGAGGAGGGCGGCACGATCCGTGTCGAGCTCAACCACACCGACCCGTCCTCCCTGCCGAGTGGCTTCCGGCTCGGGGACAACGACACCCGGATCCTCGCGGTCGCGCGCAACCTGAAGGGCGACGGGCTCGACGTCACCCTGGTCTCCAAGGACCTGCCGATGCGGATCAAGGCGTCCGCGGTCGGGCTGAAGGCCGAGGACTACCGCGGTGAGCGGATCAACGACTCCGACCCGGGCTACTCCGGGATGGCCGAGCTGGACGTCGCCTCCGCGTCCCTCGACGAGCTCTACGACGACGGCGTCCTCGAGCTCGACGCGGCCCGGGACCTGCCCTGCCACACCGGTCTGGTGCTGATGTCCGACCGTGGCACCGCGCTGGGCCGGGTCGGCCCCGACAAGCAGGTCCACCTCGTCCGCGGTGACCGGGAGGTCTTCGGGATCCACGGCCGCTCCGCGGAGCAGCGGATCGCGCTCGAGATGCTGCTCGACCCCGAGGTCGGCATCGTCTCCCTCGGTGGCCGGGCCGGCACCGGGAAGTCCGCGCTGGCGCTGTGCGCCGGGCTGGAGGCGGTCATGGAGCGCAACCAGCACAAGAAGGTGCTCATCTTCCGCCCGCTCTTCGCCGTCGGCGGCCAGGAGCTCGGCTACCTGCCCGGCACCGAGGGCGAGAAGATGTCGCCGTGGGGCCAGGCGGTCTTCGACACGCTCTCCGCGGTGACCACTCAGGACGTGATCGACGAGATCATCGACCGGGGCATGCTGGAGGTGCTGCCGCTGACCCACATCCGCGGCCGGTCGCTGCACGACTCGTTCGTGATCGTCGACGAGGCGCAGTCGCTGGAGCGCAACGTGCTGCTGACGGTGCTCTCCCGCATCGGCGCCAACTCGAAGGTGGTGCTCACCCACGACGTCGCCCAGCGCGACAACCTCCGGGTCGGACGCCATGACGGCGTGGTCGCGGTGATCGAGAAGCTGAAGGGTCACCCGCTCTTCTCCCACGTCACCCTGACCCGCTCCGAGCGCTCGCCGATCGCTGCGCTGGTCACCGAGATGCTGGAGAACGTGGTCCCGTGACGCCGTAATCATTGTCACGTCAACGGCCCCAGGCCCGTAAGGTCTGGGGCCGTTGTGATTTCTGTGACTCATGTTACGAAAGTGATGCTCAGGACGGTCATTTCTGACCTACAAACGGTGCGTCCGGTTTGATACGGGGTTGGTGCTCATGCATTGTTTGCGGGTCTGTAATGCCTCAGCCCCCGAATGAGAGCCCGTGACCAAGCCTGTTCATCGTGCCCCGCGACATCGCGGTGCACCAGCGAATCCGCTTGTCGACGTTCCGCACAAGGCTGCGCGTACGACCGCCAAGACCACCCTCCTCCTCTCCGTCCTCGCCCTCGGCGGGACCGGCGCGGCAGTCGCGGGCGGGGTGGCCTACGCCGGCCCCGCCACCGACGACCCGACGCTGAGCGCGGGCGAGTCGGCAGCCGCCGACATCCCCGAGCTCACCGACGCCCAGCGCGCCGCGATCGAGGCCGAGTCCGCCGCCCGCGGCGGCGAGACCTCCCTGTCGCGTTCGGCCGGTGACCGCCGCGAGGTCGCCGACCCCGGCAAGCAGGCCGCCCTGTCGGCCGGCAACGACGTACGAGCCATCGCCGGCATCGAAGAGATCGAGATCGATCTGCGCAACCCCAAGGACATCGCCAAGTCGATGCTCGGCGACTTCGGCTGGGGGATGGACCAGTTCTCCTGCCTCGAACCGCTCTGGGAGAAGGAGTCGGGCTGGAACCCGAACGCCGCCAACCCCTCCTCCAGCGCCTACGGCATCCCGCAGGCCCTCCCCGGCTCCAAGATGGCCTCCGCCGGCGACGACTGGGAGACCAACCCCGCCACCCAGATCGAGTGGGGCCTCGGCTACATCAACGACCGCTACGGTTCCCCCTGCGGCGCCTGGGGCCACTCCCAGTCCGTCGGCTGGTACTGAGCACCCCGAGTCGGCTCATCCTGACG
>NZ_JBHVGB010000247.1:0-6573 GCF_042801335.1 Nocardioides sp. NPDC057577
GCGTCACTCCGGTCGGCCGAGTTGGCAGGTGGGTGACAGCTCGGCCGACGCAAGCGACGCCTCGGCCGACGTGGGTGACGCCTCGGCCAGGGCTTACCAGCCGGGCGGGAGGCGGTGGTCCCAGAGGGCGGCGTCTTCGATCTGGGCCGCGAGGGAGAGCAGGAGGGGCTCCTCGGCGGGGCGGGCGGCGAGCATGACCCCGACCGGGAGACCGGACGGGGTCCAGTGGAGGGGCAGGGAGATGGCGGGCATGCCGGTGACGTTCCAAGCGGAGGTCCAGGGGGTGAACTCCTTCTGGGCCTGGAAGTCGCGCGCGGGGTCGGCATCGTCGCGGATCTCGCCGACCTTCGGGGGCGGGGTGGCGAGGGTCGGGGTGAGCACGGCGTCGTAGGGCGCCAGCGCCTCCAGCGCACCGGCGGCGAAGCGACGCAGCTCCGCGATCGCCAGACCGAAGGCCGGACCACTGACCGCCTCCCCCTGCTCGGTGAGCCAGCGGGTCAGCGGCCGGATCTGCGACCGCTGCTCGGGGTTGAGATTGACGACCGACATCGCGGTGCCGACGGCCCAGACCGTCTCGAAGACCGCGACCGCCTCGACCGGCAGCGGCCGTGGGATGTCGACGATCTCGTGGCCCAGCGACTCCAACAGGGCGGAAGCGTTCTCCCAGGCCGCGACGCACTCGACGTCGACCGAGGTCGGGGCGATCAACGGCTCGATGAACCGGGCGATGCGCAACCGCCCCGGCGGCCGCTCGCACGCGTCCAGGAACGGAGCGGGCTCCGCCGGAGCCCAGAAAGGATCGCCCGTACGCCGCCCGGCGAGCACGTCGAGGAATGCCGCCGCGTCCCGCACCGACCGAGCGATCGGACCGGCGGTGGCGAGTCCGGCCGCGTCGCCGTACATCGGCGACGGGGAGATCCGCCCACGGGTCGGCTTCAGGCCGACCAACCCGCAGCACGACGCCGGGATCCGGATCGAGCCGCCGCCGTCGGAGCCCTGCGCGACCGGAACGAGCCCGGCGGCGACCGCCGCGGCCGCACCCCCGGAGGAGCCACCGGCGATCCGCGTACGGTCCCAGGGCGTGACGGCAGGCGGCGCCACATCGGGCTCGGTGTAGCAGGGCGAGCCGAACTCGGGGGTGTTGGTCTTCCCGAGGGAGATCATCCCGGCCGCCTCGATCGAGAGCGTCACGTTGTCGGAGACGTCGGGGACGAAGTCGGCGAAGACCGCCGACCCGAAGGTCGTACGCACTCCGCGGGTGAGGTTGAGGTCCTTGATGGCGGTGGGTACGCCCCACAGCGGTGAGGCGCCGACCGGCTTCACCGCGAGCTCCCGAGCACACGTGGAGATCCGCTCCTCGGCCACGGTGACGAAGGCACCGACATCGTCGAGCCGGGCGATCCGGTCGAGATAGTGCTCGGCGATCTCTCCCGGGGAGACCTCGCATCGATGCAGCAGCTCTCCCTGTTCCAGGGCGGTCAGATCATGAAGCTCGGCCACCCCTGCAGGCTAACGCCACTCGTCCTCGAGCATCGCGTAGTGCACCAATGTCGTCCACTCGCCCTTGAACCACTCGGCCTCACGCTCGACCGCCTCCTTGCGCATCCCGAGCCGCTCGATCACCCGCGCCGAGGCCTCGTTGCGCTCGTCGACCCTGGCGGTCACCCGGTGCAGGCCGAGCCCGTCGAACGCCAGGCCCAGCAGCGCCCGCGCGGTCTCGGTGGCGAAGCCGCGGCCGCTGAACTCGGGGTTGAAGGCGTAGCCGATCTCCCCCGACCGCTGCTCCTTGCTGTGCCAGAAGAGCACCACGTCGCCGATCAGCCGGCCCTCGTGCTCGACGGCGAGGCAGAGCACCTCTCCCTCCTGACGCAGGACGGAGAGGCGCCTCTCGGGTGCGTACGCCTTCCGCAGCTGCTCGCGGTCACGCGGCACCGGCGGGATGAAGCGGCAGACCTCCTCGAGCGAGAGATAGGCGTGCAGGTCGTCGAGGTCGCGCTCGACGTCGATCGGGCGCAGCGCCAACCGCTCGGTGGTGACCGGGTAGTCCGGCGCCAGCGCCGGCTCGGCGAGCTCCTGGAAGACACTCAGATGCAGACCCGCCGGCCCGTCGAGACGGGCGTTGAGCGACTCCCACGGGGTGCGGGTGGGCGGCGCGACGAGCGCGGCACCGCCATCGACGAGCCGGGAAGCGACGGCGGCGGAGTCCTCGACCTCGAACGCCACCCGTACGTGGCCGGCGGCCGGACGCCCGACCTCGACCTCGTCGATGTAGGCGTGCTGGGCGGAGTTGGCGAGCTCGAGCGTGGCCCGGCCGGCGTCCAGGATCGTCACATGGGCCTCACCGGGCCCGGAGAACGCGGCCTCCTCCGGCAGGCCGAGGGTGTCGCGGTAGAACGCCACCGCCTCTGCGTAGTCCTTGGCCTCGACCACCAGACGGAGCTGCTTCACCGGTCCACTCATGCCCGAAACGTACGGCCGAATGTCCGTTCACGCACGCGATAAATGACGAAGGTCAGGTCTCCCCCCGCAGAGACCTGACCTCGTCGTGCCGCCTGGATGGGGATCAGGCGGCTGCCGCCTCGAATCCCGCGAGCTTCGCGACGGCCTCGGTGAAGCGGGCCTGGGCGTCAGCGTCGGTGAACACGTCGATCTCGTGGACCGGCTGGGAGACGATGGCGTCCTCGACGACGATGGCGCCGCCGATGCCGGCCGAGCGGGCGGCGTCGGCGTGGGACCACTTGGCACCGTAGGGGGTCGGGGCGACGCCGACGACGGAGAGGATCTTGCCCTTGAGCACGCCGGCCGCGTAGGGGCGCGAGAGCCAGTCGATCGCGTTGTTGATGACGGCGGGCATCGTGCCGTTGTACTCAGGGGTCACGATGAGGACGCGGTCTGCCTCGTCGATCACCTTGCGGAGCTGGCTCACGGCCTCGCCCGGGTCGGCCTCGAGGTCCTCGTTGAAGAACGGCACGTCCGCCAGCCCGTCGACGATCTCCAGGACGACACCATCAGGCGCCTCGGCGACCAGCTTCTCGGCGAGCTTGCGGTTGATGGAGTCGGCGCGCAGGCTGCCAACGAGTACGGCGATACGGGTGTCGGTCACGGGTTCTCCTCGTAGGACGCGGAAAGTTCAATGTTGAAGTGTCCAACGTCCTCGCGGCGGAGGTTCATTCCGTGACAGCGGCCTCCGGGAGTGTGGTCTCGCCCACATGCCGGCGCAGCCCGAAGGTGAGCCCGTCGACCAGGGCCTCCCACGACGCCTCGATCACGTTCGACCCGACCCCGACCGTCGTCCACGACGTCGAGCCGTCGGAGGTCTCGATCAGCACCCGGGTCCTGGCGTCGGTGCCGTGTCCCTGGTCGAAGAGCCGCACCTTGAAGTCGATCAGGTCGAAGTCGGCGACCACCGGGAAGGCACGAGTGATCGCGGCCCGCAATGCCTGGTCGAGCGCATTGACCGGGCCGTTGCCCTCGCCGGTCGAGACGTGGCGTACGCCGTCGGCATGGATCTTCACGATCGCCTCGGTGCTCGACGCCGTCTCCGCGCCGCCGCCGCGAGCCTCGGAGATGACCCGCCAGGACTCGACGTCGAAGAAGGACGGACGGGAGCCCTCGACCTCCTCGATCAGGAGCAGTTCGAAGGAGGCGTCGGCCGCCTCGAAGGTGTAGCCACGCTGCTCGGCCTCCTTGACCCGATCGGTCACCCGAGTCACCAGGTCGCGATCGTCGGAGAGGTCGTAGCCGAGCTCGCGTCCCTTCAGCTCGATCGAGGCCCGCCCGGCCATGTCCGAGACCAGCAGCCGCATGTCGTTGCCGACGCCGGCCGGGTCCATGTGCTGGTAGAGGTTGGGGTCCACCTTGATCGCGGAGGCGTGCAGCCCGGCCTTGTGGGTGAACGCGGAGGCACCGACGTACGGCTGCCGGCCTGCGGGCGGCACATTGGTCACCTCGGCGACCGCGTGGGCGACGCGGGTCGCCTCGCCCAGCAGCCCCGTCGGCAGCACCTCGCGGCCCAGCTTCAGCTGCAGGTTGGCGACCACGGAGACGAGATCGGCATTGCCCGTACGCTCCCCGTAGCCGTTGATGCAGCCCTGGACGTGCATCGCGCCGGCGTCCACGGCGGCCAGCGAGTTGGCGACCGCACACCCGGTGTCGTTGTGACAGTGGATCCCGACCGCCCCCTGGGTGGCGGTGCGGACATCGTGGACGACGTCGGCCACCCAGCCCGGAAGCATGCCGCCGTTGGTGTCGCACAGCGCGACCACCTCGGCGCCCGCGTCGTAGGCCGTCCTCAGCACCTCCAGCGCGTAGTCGCGGTTGGCCCGGTAGCCGTCGAAGAAGTGCTCGGCGTCGAGGAAGACCTGCTGGCCCTCCTCGCGCAGGTGGGAGACCGTGTCGCAGATCATCGCGAGGTTCTCCTCGAGCGTGGTGCGCAGCGCGAGCTCGACGTGGCGGTCGTGGGACTTGGCCACGAGGGTGACGACGGACGCGCCGGAGTCGCGGAGCGCGGCGACCTGGGGGTCGTCAGCCGCCCGCACCCCGGCCCGGCGGGTCGACCCGAACGCCGCCAGCCGCGCGTGCTTGAGATCGAGCTCGGAGACGGCTTGCTTGAAGAACTCGGTGTCCTTCGGGTTGGCACCTGGCCAGCCGCCCTCGATGAACCCGACGCCCAAGCCGTCGAGGTGCCGGGCGATCGCGAGCTTGTCGGCGACGCTGAGGTTGAGGCCCTCCTGCTGCGCACCGTCGCGCAGAGTGGTGTCGTAGACGTGGAATTCCATGGCTCTCGTGTCCTCGGGTCGGCCTGGGGCTGGGCAACAAAAAACCCTCTCGGGAACGAGAGGGTGGCGCGTCGGGCAGGTGCTCGACGCGCTAGCGAATGATGATGACGTGGGTCGTCATGGCCCCGATACTGCCACGAAATCTCCTCCCGTGGGACGAGCGTCTCACCAGCCGAGGAGCTCGACCCACCACGGCTCGTCGCCGCCGGAGAACTGCGAGCCCTCCTCGGAGAGGGTCTGGATCGGGAAGAGCGCCAGGGTGACGACCACGGCGAACCCGAGGATCCACGGCACCCAGCGCGCCGAGATCCGGTGGACCGCCTTGGTCACCGGGTCACGCAGCCGGTCACGCCCGGACCCGGTCCACAGCGCGACGACGAAGGCCAGGCCGGCGAGTCCCAGCGCCGCCTCGAGGGAGAGCTGCAGGGCGAAGCCGATCAGCACCGCCGCCACCACGAAGCCGAAGCCCCACACGCCGACGACGAACGTCTTCGGGAGCGAACGGACCAGCCGCCACGGGGCGCCGATCAGGAGCCGGGGCGCGTCGTGCCACTTGCGGCCGCGATACCACCGCCAGCGGCGCAGGTCTCCGGCTGCGAGAGTGCCGGCGCGGATCAGCCAGGCGGCGCCGAGCACGGTCCAGAACCCGATGCTCGGGAACGCCGCGATCACGCCGACCGCGAAGGCGAGCAGACCGAGCCAGAAGGCCCCGCGGCGCAGCTTCTCCAGGCTCTTGTTGGGTGGCGGAGCGATCTTCGCGACGGGCGAGAACGGCGCGGCCGGGGTGGTGGCCTTCTCCCGCTCTGCCCGGTCGCTCAGCGAGAGCTGCTCGACCGGCCGGTGCACGAACGGCCGGCGCGGCGTACGCAGCCACTCACGCACCTCGTCCAGCGTCGGGCGGTCGGCGGGGTCGGGTGAGAGCGCCTGGCCGAGCAGCCCGCGCAGCGGCTGGGGCACTCCCTCGAGGTCGTGCTCACCGCGCCGGGCGCGGTCCATCAGCTTCATCGCGTTGCCCTCGCCGAAGGGCGGACGGCCGGTCGCTGCGTACGCCACCACGGAGGCCCACGAGTGCACGTCCGAGGCCGGGGTTGCCGGGTCGCCGACGGCGATCTCGGGCGGAAGGTAGCCGGGCGTGCCGATCAGCAGGCCGGTGACGGTGATCTTCGGGTCGTCGGTGACGCGGGCGAGCCCGAAGTCGATCAGGATCGGGGTGCGCCCCTCGACGATGATGTTGGCCGGCTTGATGTCGCGGTGGAGGACGCCGACGGCGTGGCAGTCGGCGATGCCCTCTGCCAGATCGCTGGCCAGCTGCTCGACCTCCTCGCGCGAGAGCACACCCTCGTTGACGATCTTGTCGTGCAGCGTCGGCCCCGGCACGTAACGGGTCGCCAGCCAGGGCACCTCACCCCACGGGTCGGCGCCGACCACGCCGGCCACCCACCTGCTCCGCACCCGCTGCAGCGAGGAGACCTCGCGCGCGAGCCGATGGCGGCCCTCCTCATCCCCCACGAACTGGGTGCGCAGCACCTTCAGCGCCACCCGCTCACCGCTCGTACGGTGGCTGGCCAGGTGGACCCGTCCCATCCCGCCCTGCCCCAGCAGGGAGAGCAGGTCGTAGTCACCAACGGTGTCCCGTTGGTTCGCCGGGAGACGGCGAGGGGCTGTCGTCACGTGACAAACCTTATCGGCCGCAGCCGACACCCGGCCGAGACGACCGGAGCGAGGTCGAGCGGCGAGCTTGCTCGTCCGCTCGCGCCGAGCGAGGAGTAACCGCGCGAAGCGCGGAGGCGTCACC
>NZ_JBHVGB010000248.1:0-6520 GCF_042801335.1 Nocardioides sp. NPDC057577
GTCCGAGGGTTTCTCGGACTGGCCGGTCATCTTCCACACCCGCGATCAGAGGGGTGAGGTCTTCTGCCCCGAGAGGGGCTTACAGCGCGCGGGCAAGAGCCAGCTTCGCCTGGACGGCGGCTCGCTCGGCCTTGCGGCCCAGGCGAGCAGCCTTGACGAGGGCATGGCCTCGCCGCAGTTCACGCGCCTCTCCCAGGCGCGCGGACATTTGCGCGCGCGCCAGGTCTTCGTAAAGCAAGTTCATCTGAGTGCTCCGTACTCGGTTGGTGTTCATGTCTGGTCGTCTCCTGCTGGTCAGCGGGCTCCGGCGCCCATGGTCATCACGATCGTGTTCATGGCTGTTGCCTTTCGTCGTTGAACGGCTGCTGGTGTTGATGGTGTTCGGTTGCTCAGGCGGCGTCCTTACGGGGCCGGCCACGGGGCCGCTTGCGGGGGATCACCTTCCCCTGCAGGAGCAACTGGCCGCCCCAGACGCCCCAGGGCTCACGCCGGTCGAGGGCGCTGGCGAGGCAGAGCGGCTGCACGGGGCAGGTCGCGCAGAGCGTCTTGGCGAACTCGACGTCGGCAGGCGACTCGGCGAACCACAGCTCCGGGTTGTTGACCCGGCAGGGCAGCTGGTCCTCGTCGTAGCGGTTGGCGCGGTCGTGGAGAACGCCGAGAGTGACCTCGGGCTCGAGAATGCTGGTCATATGTACACCTCCTTTGTGACTGATCGCGGGTTTTGAGAAACAGAAAGGCCGCGGATCCCGGGTTTCGGGTTCCGCGGCCTGGAGGCTGCTGTGACTACGTGGTTCTACGTAGTCGGACAGCTCCAGGCTCGAATCCCGTGGGACTTGACCTTGATGGCATCCGCCTGCGGGGACACGAGTCCCTCGACGCGCATGCCGTAACCGGCGCCCGTAAAGGCACCAGCAGCCGGGGTGGCCCACTTCGGGCTCTGACCGATCAGAGTGAACAGCGGGCTCGACAGCTCGGGGTGGCCGCACGCGGACATGGCGATGCCATTGATCGGCGTCTTGATCTGGTTGATCTTCACTGGGGCCACCTCCTTCGGGGCTGTCGGGCGCGCCTCATCGGCGCGCGGCTTTACTTGATGAAAGAACAGTAACCGGCCGGGCGGGTCGGCCGCAAACGATTAAACCCGTTGATTTCGAGGAATTTCTCTGAAGGGTTTCAGGCCTCGGCGATGATCACCTCAAGGACTTCCGAGCCGTACGTCTCCACCTTGCTGCGGCCGATGCCGGCGATGCGCTGCAGGTCCTGGAGCGTGCCCGGCTTCTGCTCGGCGATCTGCTCGAGGGTCGCGTCGGTGAAGACCACGAACGCAGGCTTACGGATCGCCTCGGCGGTCTCCTTGCGCCACTGCTTCAGCCGGTCGTAGAGCGCCTCGTCGTAAGGCGCGTCGCAGCCCTCGTGGCGACCCATCCGCTTCTCGGCCGCCGAGCCGAGCGGCCCGCCGCAGGCCTTGCACATCCGGGCCTTCCCGGAGCCGGGGCGCCGGGTCGGCGCCGCGGACCGAGCCGGCCGCAGCGGGTCGAGGAACCGCGACGGCCTGCGCCGCGCGGCCTGGCCCGGCTGACGTGCCAGCGCCCAGGACAGGGTCAGATCGACCCGCGCCCGGGTGAGGCCGACGTAGAGCAGCCGCCGCTCCTCCTCGATCTCGGCCGGGGTCGGCTCCTCGCCACGGAGGATGAACGGCATCGTGCCGTCCTGGAGGCCGACCAGGAACACCGAGTCCCACTCCAGCCCCTTGGCGGCGTGGAACGTCGCCAGGGTCACCCCCGACGGCACCGGTGCGTGCTGCTCGGCCGCGCGGCGGTCGAGCTCTGCGACGAGGCCGGCCAGGTCGCCGCCGGCCGAGGAGAACGTGCGCGCCTGGTCGATCAGCGCCTGCCACGACTCCCAGCGATCGCGGGTCTGCCCCCGCCCCTCGGGCGGCTCGGAGGTCCAGCCCATCCCGGCCAGGATCCCGTGGACCGACTCCAGCAGCTCGTCACCGATCACGGCACCCTGGCCGCCTCGCGCCGCGCCGCGGATCCGGGTCACCGCCTCACGGACCTCGGGCCGGTCGAAGAACCGGGCGGCGCCGCGCAGGACGTACGGGATCCGGCGGGCGGTGAGCGCGTCCTCGTAGGCCTCCGACTGGGCGTTGATCCGGAACAGGATCGCCATCTCGTGGTAGGGCTTGCCGGCCTGGTGCAGGCGCAGGATCTCGGCGGCGACACCCTCGGCCTCGGCGACCTCGTCGGGCTGCTCGACGTGCTCGACGGCGGGACCGGAGTCGCGCTGGGCCTGGAGCTGGACACCAGCGCTCGGCGTACCCTCCAGGATCTTGTTGGCGGCCTTCACAACCTGCGGCGAGGAGCGGTAGTTGCGGACCAGCTCGACCGAAGTGGCACCGGGGTGCTTCGTCGGGAAGTCACGCAGGTAGGCGGCGTCGGCGCCGGCGAAGGTGTAGATCGTCTGCGCCGGGTCGCCGACGACGCAGAGCTCGCTGCGCCCGCCCAGCCACAGGTCGAGCAGCGCCGACTGCAGCGGCGAGACGTCTTGGAACTCGTCGACGGTGAACCACTTGTACTGCCGCCTGACCTGCGCTGCGACGCGCTCGTCGTGCTCCAGGAGGCCGGCGGTCAGGAGCAGCACGTCCTCCATGTCCATCCGCGCCTGGGTGCGTTTGACGTCCTCGTAGGCCGCATAGATGTGTCCCACCATCGACGGGGTGAGTCCACCGACCTCCCGGCCCCGCGCCTCGGCCGACTTCGGGTAGTCGTCGGGGTGGACGTTGGAGACCTTCGACCACTCGATCTCCGAGGCCAGGTCGCGCGCCTGGGCCTGGTCGACGTTGATCCGCTGGCGCTGCGCGGCCGCGCGGATCAGCGGGATCTTCGACTCGGTCAGGTTGGGCAGCTCGGTGCCGTAGACCTTGGGCCAGAAGAACCGCAGCTGGCGCAGGGCGGCGGAATGGAAGGTGCGCGCCTGGACCGCGCCGGCGCCCATCGCGCGCAGTCGCTGCCGCATCTCCCCCGCGGCGCGGGTGGTGAAGGTGACGGCGAGGATCTCCTGCGGCGCGTAGACACCGGTGGCGACGCCGTAGGCGATCCGGTGGGTGATCGCCCGGGTCTTGCCGGTCCCCGCACCCGCCAGCACCCGGACCGGACCGCGCAGTGCCTCCGCCACCCGGCGTTGCTCAGGGTCGAGGGCGGCGAGGAGGGACTCGGGGGTCATGGGCGGGAAGAACTCCTCGGGGTGGGAACGTTGTGCCTTGGAGGCCAACACTATTGGCTCGCACCGACAGTTCTGATGAGGAGATCCCCCGATGAGCAGCTTCACGATGTACACCACACCCTGGTGTGGATACTGCCAGCGACTCAAGGGTCAGCTCGGCCGTGAAGACATCACCTTCGACGAGGTCGACATCGAGCAGGTCCCCGAGGCCGCGCAGATCGTCGAGCAGGCCAACGGCGGCAACCAGACCGTCCCGACCCTCGTCTACTCCGACGGCACCGCGATGACCAACCCGTCGATCGCTCAGGTCAAGGCGAAGCTCGCCGAGCTGGTCTGACACCGGTCACCACGAGCCGGGAAGCTCCCCGCCGTACCACTCCTCGACCAGCGAGCGGCTGATCGAGATGCCGCTGGGCAGCTTGATCTCACCGCTCCTCGCGACCGCGGCGAGCTCCGCGCGGGTGAACCAGCGCGCCTCGCGGATCTCGTCCGCGTCGACCGTGATCTCGGTCGACGCCGCACGTGCGAAGAAGCCGAGCATCAGGCTGGCCGGCAGCGGCCACGGCTGGTTGCCGAAGTAGTCGACCTGCCCGACGCGTACGCCGACCTCCTCACCGACCTCGCGACGGACCGCGTCCTCGAGCGACTCCCCCGGCTCGACGAAGCCGGCGAGGGTGGAGAAGTTGGGCGCGGGCCAGCGGGTGTGGTTGCCGAGCAGGCAACGCTCGTCGTCGCTCCCGGGCTCCCCCGACGTCACCAGCATGATCACCGCCGGGTCGGTGCGGGGGAAGGTCAGGTGTCCCTCCGCACAGGCGAGCTCGTGACCGGCCGCCCGCGGTTGGAGGCCGCCGCCGCAACGCGAGCAGAACCGGGTCGCCCGGTGCCACTCGGCCAGGCCGATCGCGTGCATCAGGAAGCTCGCCTCGGTCGTGTCGGCGAGCAGCGCGGGGAAGAGACCGCGCAGGTCACGCCACGTCTCTCCGGCTTCCTCACGGCCGGTGAGCACGGCGAAGCTCGCTCCATCGGGGGAGTCGCCGAGGAGCAGCCGGATCCCCTCCGGAGAGGCCTCCGGCGTACGCCACCTCACTCCGGTCTCGCCTGACGGCTCGACCCTGTTGCCGGCGACCACGAGGACCCTCGTGGTCTCGGCGGACCAGGCCTTCTCGACCCAGCCGTCGTCGGCGCGCAGATGGCCGGAGCGGTCGTGGGGGCTTTGGATGATTCGCAGATGGATGGGCAGCTTCGGGGAGTCCACCCGGCAGAGCCTATGAGGTGGGTATAGGTTCCGCGGCGTGGATCGGTTTTGGCGCATCGCCGCTGTCGTCTCCGTCGTGGTCGCTCTTGCGATCAACGCCTACATCGCCTGGGGTTCCAGCCTCTCGTTCATGTACGACGAGATCGGCACCGTCATCCATGGACGGACCGTCCTCGGACTCGACTCGCCACAGCTGAACACCCCCGGCTACTACCCCGGGTGGGGCGTGCTGCTGGCGCCGTTGTGGCTGGTCACGTCCAACGTGTTCACGTTCTACAAGATGGCGATCGTCGTCGGCCTGGTGATCAGCATGCTCACCATCTGGCCGCTCGCCCGGGTCGCGGTCCGGCTCAGCGGGGTCACTCCGGCGCAGGGTGTGGTCGCCGGCGCCATCGTGATGGCCCTGCCGCCTCGCGCGATCCAGGCCGACTACATCCTCTCCGAGCGGCTGGTCACGCTGCTCGTCGTCCTCGCGACCCTGGCGGCGTTCCGGCTCTGGGAAAAGCCGACCTATCGCGGCGTACTCCTGCTCAGCCTGCTCACCGGGCTCGCGCTCTTCTCCCACGCCCGGATGCAGGTCTTCGTCGCCGCGGTCGCGCTGTGGCTGACCTGCTTCATCGTGCACAGCTTCGTGGTACGCAAGTGGCAGGTTGCCCGTGTCGCCCTCGTCGGGCTGGTCGCCACCGGCGTGCTCGCCGTCGCCGCCAACAAGGCCGCGCTCTGGTTCCACGCGCAGCTGGTGCCGTGGAAGTTCATCCAGGCGCAGGACTTCTTCGAGAAGGTCACCCAGGCCAACCCGCGATACTGGGTCGACACCTTCGCGGGCGAGGCCTGGACGCAGATGATCGGCAGCTTCGGCGTCGTGATCGTCGGCCTGGTCGTGGTCACCGCCTTGTTCTGGAAGGAGCTCCGCTCGCGACAGGTGGGGCCGGCCGGGTTCGTGCTGATCGCGGCCGGGTCGATGTACGTCCTCAGCTGTCTGAACTGGGGCAACGAGTACTCGCTGTTCACCATGGAGTGGCGGCGCTTCGACTACTGGATCTACGGGCGCTACATCGACCCCGTCTTCGCGGTCCTCGTGCTGGCCGGGGTCTGCGCGGCGATCCAGGCCGTACGCTCCCGGGCGGTCCTCGTCTGGACCTGGGTGATCGTCGCCGGGATCTCGCTGGTGACCATCCTCGTCGTCGCCCCCGACGCACCCACCTGGGCCTACACCACCCCGGCGCACATCCCCGGTGCGATCCCGTGGTGGTGGGCGCTTCCGGACGGGCAGTTCCCGCAGCCGGGACCCATTCCGTCGTTCACCAACGACAACCGCTTCTGGCTGATCGCGACCATGTGTGCTCTGGTGCCGCTGGCGATCTGGACGCTCCTCGCGGCCCTCTCCCGGCTGAGCCCCCGGGTCGGCGACCGGGTGCGCTCGGTGGTCGTCACCGCGCTCGTTCTGGTCGTCGGCGTAGCCGGCTCTGCCGTCGCCGACGTGGCTTCCGACAAGTTCCACGACCACTTCGACCACGCCACTCCGGTCGTCGACGACCTGCGCTCGATCCTCGCCGAGCACCCCGACGCGGTCGTCGCCTACGACGACAACTGCCCCCGCCGCCATTCGGCGATGAACTCCGAGCGCAACTGGCTGATGTGGTGGATGCTCCCCACGATCGTCAAGCGCGAATGGGAGTGGGGCGACGACATCGTCTTCTCCTGCCCGGAGGGCGAGCCGGCCTTCGTCACCGGCGCGGTGATGCTGCGCGAGCGGCCGTTCCCGCTTGCGACCGTCTGGATTCTTCCTGGTGACCTGCTCGACTCGCTGCGGGAGTCTGGGGAGTTGCCGGAGGTTGCTCGGACGGTTGAGTAGGTCCCTTCGCCGCTTGGACGGGACTGATTCTTGTGGCTGGTCTGGGCCGCCGACCCTGTCCTCGAGTGTTTCTCGACCTGCCCCGGAGTAAAGGACGGCCTGCGGCCGCCGGCTTCGCCGGCCGCTTCGCGGTCCTTGACACCGGACCATGTCGAGAAAGATTTGGCTGGCTATCAGGGGCGGCG
>NZ_JBHVGB010000249.1:0-6515 GCF_042801335.1 Nocardioides sp. NPDC057577
GCGCGAGCTGATGCCCGCGCCGGCCCGTCACCTCACTTGAGGTACATGATGGAGAAGCTCGGCATGCCCTTGACCGGGTCGTTGACGACCCCGCCGACCTGCGAGCCCTTGATGAAGGCGTTCGCGTCGTAGCCTGCGTTGATCTCGACCATGTAGGTCTCCTGCATCCACTTGTCGAACTCGCCCCAGGCTGCGGGAACCTTGTCGGCTTCCATCTTCAGGATCTCGGCCTGCTTCGCGTCGGCGTCGGCCTCCTTGAAGTTGGTCGGGTTCGGCATGCCCGGCTTGTTGGCGTTCGAGCCGATCCACTGCGCCGGGAACCACGAGCCGCCCGAAGGCCAGTCGGAGCACCAGCCGCCGTAGCGGAGGTTGATCGGAGCGTCCAGGTTGCTCTCGTCGTCGCGGTAGGTCTCGTCGGTCGAGGCCACCGGGGTCGCCTTGAAGCCGGCCGCCTCGAAGCCCTTGACCATCTGGTCCTTCTTGGCCACCGAGTTCTCGTCGTCACGCTGGTAGTGCCACTTCAGCTCGAAGCCCTCGGCCCCGGCCTCCTTCAGCAGCGCCTTGGCCTTCTCCGGGTCGGTGGTCTGACCGTCCTGCCCCTTCGGGTACTGGTACTCGACTCGGCCCGCGGTGCCCGGGGGCAGGAGCGCGGTGCCGGGCTGGATGGTGACGCCGACGATCTCGCCGGAGGCCTTCCAGGCAGCCTGGTAGGGGTAGGCCCAGCTGATCGCCTCGCGGACCTTCTTGTCGGTGATCTTGGTCTGGTCCGGACGGTACATGTAGGTGCACGGTGAGGTGCCCTCGATGAGGTTGTCCGGCGCGCCCTCCTTGATCGACTTGTAGGTCGGCGGCGTGACGTCGTCGTAGGTCATCATCGTCTGCGCCGCGCCCTTGTCACCGAGGATCTGGTTCTCGAGCTTGGCGGTGTCCTGGGCGAACTTGAAGTCGAACGCGTCGGCGGCCTGGAACCGGCCGGGGTCGGAGTCGGCGTCCCACTGGTCGTTCTTGACCAGCGTCAGCGAGGTGCCGGGCTTGTAGGACTCGAACTTGTAGGGGCCGGTCGCCATCGGGTGGCTCTCGTAGGCCAGCGGGTCCTTGTCCTTGGCCTTCGGGATCGGCGAGAAGACCGGGAACGAGGCGTAGTAGTCGAGCTCGGGGAACGGCTGGGCCAGGTGGATGATCACCTTGTTGCCGTCGGCCTCGACGCCGTCGTAGTCCTCACCGCCGTACCAGCCGGCGCTGGCGTCGTAGTCGGGGAGCTTCTTCAGCTCGGCGTCGGTGTCCGCGAACGGGCCCTTGTACTTCTGGCCGTCCTTGAAGAACGTCGTCTGGTACGTCGGGCCGTCGGTCAGGGTGTCGATGGCGAAGGAGCGCTTGATGCCGTAGACGACGTCCTCGGCGGTGACGTCGGTGCCGTCCTCGTACTTGATCCCGTCCTTCAGCGTGAAGGTCCAGGTCAGACCGTCCTCGGAGGCCTGACCCAGATCGGTGGCGAGGTCGGGGACGAGGACGGAGTCGCCGCTCTCCTCGTCGTAGACGTACTGAGTCAGCGAACGGGTCACCAGACCGGACATGATCGCACCGGAGTCGGTGTAGTAGGTCCGGGTCGGGTCGAGGGTGTGGGGGGCGTTGTTGGACAGCACGGTGATCGTGCCACCCTTCTTGGCGTCGGACGGGATCTCCAGCGGCCCCTCGGCCGTGGCGTCCTTGCCGGCGCCGGCGCCGCCGCCGGCCTTGAACTCGCCGGCCGGGTCCTCGCCACCGCCGCCCCCGCCACCACAAGCAGCGGTGAGCGTCAGCGCAGCGATCGCACTGGCGGCGATCACTGTTCTCTTCAATCGCATCGTAGGTCTCCACCTTCCATGGTTGATGCCTCTCTCCGACGACGTGCTCACCGGAAAGACTTGGGGTCGAAGGCGTCGCGGATGGCGTCTCCGAGCAGGTTGAGCGCGAAGACCAGGACCACGATCCCGACGATCGGCGCGTAGAGGTACAAGGGGTATTCGTCGAACCAGCTCTGGGCGCGCAGGATCGTCTGTCCCCAGGACGGGCGCCCGGTGACACCGACGCCGAGGTAGGCCAGCGTCGCCTCCGCTGCGATCGTCGCCGGCAGGCTCAGCGAGAACGAGACGACGATCGGAGCGATCAGGTTGGGGAGCAGCTCCTTGAACAGGATCCGATGGGTCGGCATCCCCAGGACGTGCGCGGCCTCGATGAACTCGCGCTCACGCAGCGAGATCACCTCACCCCGGATCAGCCGGGCCAGGCCCATCCACCCGAAGATCGAGAGGATCACGATGAGCGCGATCAGCGAGGCGTTGTCGAGCATCGTCGGGTTCTCCCGCCAGCGCTCCACCAGCATCGGCGAGATCGCGATCGCGACCAGCAGGAACGGCAGCGTGAGGAAGAGGTCGATCACGAACGTGATCACCCGGTCACCCCAGCCGCGGCTGTAGCCCGCGATCAGGCCGAGCACAACGCCGACGAACGTCGAGACGACCGTGGCGATCGTGGCCACCAGCAGCGACGTACGCGCGCCGTAGAACCACTCCGCGAGCAGGTCGTTGCCGGAGTTGGGCTCCAGGCCGAGCGGGGCCTCCCAGGTGAACCCGTAGTTGGGCGGGCCGATGACGGGGTAGTTGAACGAGTCGGTGTCGGTCACCGGGTCACCGGCACGCACCTCGACGCCGAACAGCTTGCACAGCAGCGGCGCGAAGATCGCGATCAGGACGAAGAGCAGCACGATGCCGGCACAGAGCAACGCGACCCTGTCCGAGAGGAGGCGGTCCATGGCGATCCGCATCGGCGAACGGCCGGCGACGTCGCCCGTCCTCGGTTCCGGAGTGATCTCGGGGTCAGGACCCTGGATCAACACTTCGGACACAGTCATACGCTCGTATCTCCGTTCGCTGCCAAGGGCTCGCCCAAGACCTGACCACTTGGCGCGGTCCCGAACCAGCGCGCTGCCACAAGGTATGCCAAGTTCCACAGGTTCGGGCGGGACTACAGATAACGGTTCGATACCGACGGTGACGCGTGACACATACGTAACAAAGACGGCCCGCAGCCAAAGGCTGCGGACCGTCTTTCGTAATCTCGCCGAGACGCGAGAGATCCTCAGGCGCGACCCCGCGAGTTGTTCGCCAGGTCGTACCAGGTGTCGGCGTAACCCGGACCGTCGCCCGGGACCTCGGCCGGGCTGGCGCCCGGGTCTGGTGCACCGAACTCGTCGACGCCCAGGAGCGGCGCGGTGATCGGCTTCTCCGGGTGCTGGTGGATCTCACCCGGGAAGTGGCAGGCGACCTTGTGCTTCTTGCCGATCTGCAGCAGCGGCGGCTCGACCACGGAGCAGATGTCCTTGGCGATGGAGCAGCGGGTGCGGAAGTGGCAGCCCGAGGGCGGATTGATCGGCGAAGGTACGTCGCCCTCCAGCCGGATCCGCTCACGCCGGCCACCGATCGCGGCCTGCTTCACGTCGGGCACGGCGGAGAGCAGCGCCTGCGTGTAGGGGTGGTGAGCGCGCTCGTAGATCGACTCGCGGTCACCGATCTCCACGATCTTGCCGAGGTACATCACCGCGACCTCGGGGCAGAAGTGACGAACGATGGCGAGGTCGTGAGCGATGAACAGGAAGGAGATGTCGAACTCCTTCTGCAGATCCTGGAGCAGGTTGATCACCTGGGCCTGGATCGAGACGTCCAGCGCCGAGACCGGCTCGTCGGCGACGAGCAGCTTCGGCTGCAGGGTCATGGCTCGGGCGATGCCGATGCGCTGGCGCTGGCCGCCGGAGAACTCGTGCGGGTAGCGGTTGTAGTGCTCGGGGTTGAGCCCGACGATCTCGAGCAGCTCCTGGACCCGGCTGAGCACCTTGTTCTTCGGCACCATGTTGTGGATCCGCAGCGGTGCGCCGATGATCGATCCGACCGTGTGACGCGGGTTCAGCGAGGTCGACGGGTCCTGGAAGATCATCTGGATCTCCCGGCGCATCGGGTGCAGCTGCCTACCGGAGTAGTTGGCGATGTCGGTGCCCTCGAAGGTGATCTTCCCCTCGGTGGGCTTGTAGAGCCGCGTCACCATCCGGCCGGTCGTGGACTTGCCACAACCGGACTCGCCGACGAGGCCCAGGGCGCTGCCCTTAGCCACCTCGAAGGAGACCCCGTCGACGGCCTTGACGTGCCCGACCGTACGCCGGATCACGCCACTGCCCTTGACCGGGAAGTGCATCTTCAGGTTCTCGACCGAGAGCACCGTCTCGGTGCTCTCCGGCGCGACCGAGGCCGCGGGGGCGGTCGTGGTGTCGCTCATCAGTCCTCCACCAGGTCAGGTGCGATCTCGGGCAGGATCTCTGCCTCGTAGACCTCGTCGGCGTTCTTGATGTGGCACCGCTTGGTGTGGTTGCCACCGCTGTTGGCCGGGGTGAGCTCGGGAAGGGTTGTCCGGCACAGGTCGCCGCCCACCTTCGCCACGTGGTCACAGCGCGGTTCGAAGGCGCATCCCGGCGGCGGGTTGAGCAGCGAAGGCGGGTTGCCCCGGATCGGGATCAGCTTCGCCTCGGTCGACGCGGTCAGGTCCGGCACGCTGGAGAGCAGTCCCCAGGTGTAGGGCATCTCCGGGTTGGTGAGGATCTCCTTGCACGGGCCGTACTCGACCGCGCGGCCGGCGTACATCACGAGTACGTCATCAGCCATCTCGGCCACGACGCCGAGGTCGTGGGTGATGATGATGATCGCCGCGTCGAAGTCGCGCTGCAGGTCCTGGAGCAGGTCGAGGATCTGCGCCTGGACGGTCACGTCGAGAGCCGTGGTCGGCTCGTCGGCGATCAGCAGGCTGGGGTTGTTGATCAGCCCCATCGCGATCATCGCGCGCTGGCGCATACCACCGGAGAACTGGTGCGGGTAGTCGTCCACGCGACGGTCGGGCTGCGGGATGCCGACACGGTCGAGCATCTCGATGGCGCGCTTGCGCGCCTCCCTCTTGGTCACGTTGTTGTGGACCTGGTAGGCCTCCATGATCTGGTTGCCCACCGTGTAGTAGGGGTGCATCGCGGAGAGCGGGTCCTGGAAGATCATCGCCACGTCGCGACCGCGGCGCTTGCGCATGTCCTCGTTGCTCACCTTGAGCAGGTCGACACCGTCGAGCATGATCTGGCCGCTGAGGATGGCGTTGGTGCCGCGGTGCAGCCCCATGATCGCCGAGCTCGAGACCGACTTGCCGGAGCCGGACTCGCCCACGATGCCGAGCGTCTTGCCGCGCTCGAGCTCGAAGGAGAGGCCGTCGGTCGCCTTGACGATGCCGTCGGAGGTGGAGAAGTGAACCTTCAGGTCCTGCACCGAGAGGAACGCGCCGCCGTTGGCCCGTGTCGACTCGGGAGTCGTGGAAAGGTCAGTCATTGATCAGATCCTCCTCAGGCGACGCGCACGCGCGGGTCGATGAAGGCGTACAGGACATCGACGACGATGTTGGCGATGATCACCAGAGCGCCGAGGAGCAGCACCAGGCCCACGATCGTGGGAAGGTCGTAGGTCTCGTTCGCGGTCACCGCGAGCTTTCCGAGACCGTAGTAGTTGAAGACGTCCTCGGTGATGATCGCTCCGCCGAGGACGGCGGCGACGTCGAGACCGAACATCGTCACCAGCGGGGTGAGCGCGGCGCGCAGCGCGTGCTTGAACAGCACCTTCTTGCCCTTGAGGCCCTTGGACTTCGCGGTGCGGATGTAGTCCTCGCTCATCGACTCGAGGACGAACGCCCGGGTCATGCGTACGTAGCCCGCCATGTAGACCGCCGCGAGGGTGAACCCGGGGAGCATGAGCTGGACCAGCCATTCCCCGACACCGCCCTCGGCTATAGGCACGTATCCCGGTGCGGGGAAGATCCCCCATTTGATGGCTACGAAGTTGATCAACAAGGCACCCACGAAGAAGGTCGGAAACGCGTAGAGGGACAGCGTGGCTCCGACGACTCCGCGGTCCACGAGGGACCCCTTGAAGACGGCTGCGAGCACTCCGAACAGAACACCGAAGACGACCCAGATGGTGACCGCGACCAGGGCGATCGAGATCGAGATCGGGGCTGCCTCCGCGATCTCCTCGTTGACCGTCATCTGCAGCTGCTGGGAGAAGCCCAGGCAGGGCGCCGCGCACTCGGTGACCAGCTCGGGGTTGGCCTCGCGCATCGCCTCGTCGGCGGGGTACTCGCGGCCGACGACGACGCCCTTGGCGAAGTTGCCCCACTGGACCAACAGCGGCTGGTCGTAGCCGAGGGCCTGACGGGTCTCCTCGATACGCTCCGGGGGGCAGTTCTTACCGCACGAGAACTGTGCCGGGTCGACCGGGTTCTTCATGAACAGTGCGAAGACGATGAAGCTCATCGCCACCAGCATGAGCAAACCGACGATCACGCGCCGGATGATGTAGGCGACCATCGGTGGGTCTCACCTTCATTGGGATCGGCCGGAGCACCGTCGTGGGGTGTCGTCCGGGGGGAATCGTGTCCAGGTACATGGGGGGAGGCGGGGC
>NZ_JBHVGB010000250.1:0-6470 GCF_042801335.1 Nocardioides sp. NPDC057577
CTCCCGGAGGAGAGGGCCCGTCGAAAAGCGTTACTCAGGCGTCAGCCGGAACGATGTTGATCACCCGGCGGCCACGGCGCTTGCCGAACTCGACCGCGCCCGCCTGCAGGGCGAACAGGGTGTCGTCGCCGCCACGGCCGACGTTGGTGCCGGGGTGGAAGTGAGTGCCACGCTGGCGGACGATGATCTCGCCGGCGCCGACGACCTGGCCGCCGAAGCGCTTCACACCGAGGCGCTGGGCGTTGGAGTCGCGACCGTTCTTGGTGCTTGCCGCACCCTTCTTGTGTGCCATCTTCTCAGTCCTTCAAGTATCTCTAGAACGCCGGAATCAGGCGTTGATCGCGGTGACCTTGACCTGGGTGTACTTCTGACGGTGACCCTGGCGCTTCTTGTAGCCGGTCTTGTTCTTGTACTTCTGGATGATGATCTTCGGGCCCTTGGAGGCACCGACGATCTCAGCCGCAACCGAAGCCTTGTCGAGGCCGGTCGAGGTCACGTTCTCGCCGTCGACCAGGAGGACCACGGGCAGCGAGACGGCCGAGCCGTTCTCGCCGTCGAGGCGGTCGATCTCGATGACGTCGCCGACAACGACCTTCTGCTGCTTGCTGCCAGCCTTCACGATCGCGTACACCGCGGTCTCCTTCATTGCTCCGAACTCAAAGTCTTGTGTCGACCCGCGGCAAGGCAGACCGGACCCCGAAGCGATAGGTGCCAGCAGATGCCTGCAGGAACGGCGCACTGCGCACGCCGAGATTCAATCTTACGTACGCGGCGAGGTAGCCGCAAAACGCCGCGACACCGTCCGCCCGGACACTGCCCGCGACATGGTGCCCCAGAAGGCCCCGATCGCGCCAACCGGGCGCCCGGTTCGGCCACGACCCCTACGAACCGGGCACGATTCCGGGCATGATGGCGCCCGTGATGTCGACCGAACCGCCGCTCGCGCAAAGCACGGAGACCCGGCAGGAGGAGATCCTGGCGCGCGCACGCACGACCGGCCGGGTCTCGGTGACCGATCTCGCACCCGACCTCGGGGTGAGCGTCGAGACGATCCGGCGCGACCTCAAGGTGCTCGCCGACCGCGGCGTCGTGGAGCGGGTCTACGGAGGCGCGGTCGCCCTGGAGAGCGGCAGCTTCGAGACCTCCCTCGAGTTCCGCGCGAGCCGCGACGTCGATGAGAAGCACCGGATCGCCCGGGCCGCCCTCCAGCACCGGCACGGAGCGGAGACGATCTATATCGACGAAGGCACGATGCCGCAGTTCCTGGCCGAGGAGCTGCTCGGCCAGGGGCCCGCGACGATCATCACCCCGTCGCTCCCGGTGGCCACCCGTCTCTCCGCCGATCCGGAGCTCACCGTGATCATCCTGGGCGGGCGGGTCCGCACCATCACCCGGGGCGTCGTGGACCAGTGGGCGACCCGGATGCTCGCCGACCTGGTGATCGACCTGGCCTACATCGGCGCCAACGGGATCTCCCGCGAGCAGGGCCTGACCACCCAGGACCCCTCGGTCGCCGCGGTGAAGCGGACCGCCATCGAGCGCTCCCGGCGGCGGATCTTCTTCGGCGCCCACACCAAGTTCGGGGCCTCCAGCCTGTGCCGTTTCGCCGGCGTACGCGACTTCGAGCTCCTCATCACCGGCACCGAGCTCGCGGCCAGCGATGCCCGCCGGTTCTCGGCGCTGGGCCCCCGGGTCATCCGGGCCTGAACGGGCCTGAGAACGGGCAGCAACCGGGCGCTCCGGGCGCACCGACCGGGCTAGGGGGTCCGAGCCGAATTACGCCATCGTGGTCCGTGACGACAGTCACACTGCGAGGAGGCAGATCTATGCGGGCACGGAGACGGACCTCCGCAGCGCTGACAGCGCTCTCTTTGGCCACCGTGTTGTTGACGGCATGCGGGACCGGCGGACTGGGCGCCGGCGGGACGAGCGCGGGCGAGCACAGCATCACGGTGCTGATGGTCAACAACCCCCAGATGCTCGAGCTCCAGGAGCTCACCGCGGAGCACTTCACCGAGGAGACCGGGATCGAGGTGAACTTCGTGGTCAAGGTCGAGCAGGACATGCGCGACACCGCCAGCACCGAGTTCGCCAACCAGTCCGGGATCTATGACGTGGCGACGCTGTCCAACTTCGAGATCCCCTACTACGCCGAGGCCGGCTGGATCTCGGACATGGAGAGCATCGCGAACGACCCGGAGTTCGACCAGGACGACATCCTCGCCCCCATGACCGAGGCGCTCTCGGCCAACGGCAAGGTCTATGGCCAGCCGTTCTACGGCGAGTCCTCGTTCCTGATGTACCGCAAGGATCTGTTCGAGAAGCACGGCATCGAGATGCCGGCTGCCCCGACCTGGGAGCAGGTCGCCGGCTTCGCCGCCCAGATCGACGAGGCCGAGGCCGACATGCGTGGCATCTGCCTGCGTGGCCTGGCCGGCTGGGGCGACAACCTCGCCTCGATCACGACGGTGGTCAACACCATGGGCGGCACCTGGTTCGACGAGGACTGGAACGCCCAGGTCGACAAGGGCGGCTTCAAGAAGGCGGCCAACTTCTATGTCGACCTGGTCCGGGAGCACGGCGAGGCCGGCGCCGCGACCTTCAGCTTCCCGCAGTGCCTCAACGCCATGCAGCAGGGCAAGGTCGCGATGTGGTACGACGCCACCTCCGGCGCCGGATCGCTGGAAGCCGAGGAGTCGCCGGTCAAGGGCAAGGTGGGCTACGTCGCCGCACCGCACGACCAGACCGAGAACGCCGGCTGGCTCTACACCTGGGCCTGGGCGATCCAGAAGGCCTCCCGGCACCAGGAGGACGCCAAGAAGTTCGTCGCCTGGGCCTCCAGCAAGGAGTACGAGCAGCTGGTGATGGCCGACACCGAGCACGACACCGGCGGGCCGACCAACGTTCCCGCGGGCAAGCGTGCCTCGACCTATGCGGATCCCGAGTACCTCGAGGTGGCCGGCTCCTTCGCGACCCCGACCATGAACGCGATCAAGAACGCCCAGGCTGACAACCCAGGGGTCCAGAAGCGGCCCTACAACGGCATCCAGTTCGTCGGCGTGCCGAGCTTCACCGACTTCGGCACCGAGTGCGCCAAACAGCTCAGCAGCGCCATCTCGGGCTCGAAGACCACCGACGCGGCACTCGCCCGCTGTCAGTCGCTCGCCCAGGCGTACGGCGACGTCCAGAAGGAGAAGCAGTGATGGCCACCGTGACCGCACCACTCCGCGAAACGACCGAGCCGACGGCGAGCAGGCCGCCCGCGGCGTACCGGAAATGGGGCCGGGAGTCCTGGAAGCTGCGGGCTCCCCTGCTGCCCGCCCTGGTCTTCCTGATCGTGGTGACGCAGCTGCCGTTCGTGGCGACGCTGGTGATGTCGTTCATGAACTGGAGCGCCCAGCCCGACGCCCCGGAGCGCAGCTTCGCCGGCTTCGACAACTTCAAGACCGTGTTCACGACGCCGGCCTACCGTACGGCCGTCCTGAACACGATCGAGATGACCGTGGTCGTCGTCGGGGTCAGCGCCCTGCTCGCCCTCGGTATCGCGCTGCTGCTCAACCATGCGTTCATCGGCCGCGGTCTGGTGCGCACGATGATGATCGCGCCCTTCCTGATCGTGCCGATCGCGGCCGCGGTCTTCTGGGGCAACGGCATCCTGATGACCGGGTTCGGCCTGGTCGACGGCGTGCTCGGTCAGCTCGGGGTGCCCGGTGCCCAAGACATCGCCTTCCTCACCGACCATCCCAAGCTCGCCATCGAGATCCAGCTGATCTGGCAGTGGACGCCGTTCATGATGCTGATCCTGCTCGCCGGCCTGCAGTCGCAGGATCCTGAGGTGCTGGAGGCGGCGAGCATCGACGGCTGCAACGGGTGGCAGACGTTCGTGCACATGACGCTCCCCCACGTACGCCGCTATCTCGAGCTCTCGATCGTGCTCGGCACGATCTTCATCGTCCAGAACTTCGACTCGGTCCTGGGCATGACCGGTGGGCTGAACTCCACCAACATCCCCTACGCCGTCTACGAGACGTTCTACTCGGCCAAGGACTACGGGGTCGCCTCCGCGCTGGGCGTCGTCGTGGTCATCGGCTCACTGATCATCGCGACCTTCGCGCTGCGCGTCGTGTCGTCCCTGCTGACCGACGAGGAGGCAAGTCGATGAACCCATGGAACCGGCAGCGGGTGGCGAAGATCGTCATCCCGATCGCAGCGTGGCTGGTCGGCATCATCTTCGTGATCCCGATCCTCTACATGGTCCTGACCTCGCTGCACGCACCGCAGGACGCCCAGACGTACCCGCCCAGTTGGGGTGCTCCGCTGACGCTGGAGAACTACAGCGGCCTGTTCACCTCGGCCAACCCGATCACCCCGGCACTGATCAACTCGGTGATCACCAGCGTGATCTCGACGCTGCTCGTGCTCGTCCTGGCCATCCCAGCGGCGTACGCCCTGGCGATCAAGCCGGTGAAGAAGTGGTCGGATGCGATGTTCTTCTTCCTGTCGACGAAGATGCTGCCGATGGTCGCGGGGATCCTGCCGATCTACCTGTTCACGACCAAGGTCATCAACATGCCCGACAACGTGATCATCCTGGTCCTGCTCTATACCGCGATGAACCTGCCGATCGCGGTCTGGATGATGCGGTCGTTCCTGGCCGAGGTGCCGCCGGCGATCATCGAGGCGGCCTCGATCGACGGCGCGTCGACGCTCAGGATCCTGACCCGCATCGTGGCGCCGATCGCGATGCCCGGCGTCGCGGCCACCTCGCTGATCTGCTTCATCTTCTCGTGGAACGAGCAGCTCTACGCCAAGGTCCTCACCAGCGTCGCCGCGCAGACCGGACCGGTCTACGTGAACACCCTGATCCAGACCGAGCACGCCTACCTCGCCGAGCTCGCCGCCGGGGCGACGCTGATCTCGCTGCCCGTGCTCATCGCCGGCTTCGCCGCTCAGGACAAGCTGGTGCAGGGCCTCTCCCTCGGGGCGGTCAAATGACCCACGCTCGACTCACGACGGCTCGGCTCGGCGAGCTGTCTGCGGCTGTTGCCATCCCCACCTATGACCGAACCGCCGTCACACCCGGGATCGTGCATCTCGGGGTCGGTGGCTTCCACCGTGCCCACCAGGCGCGCTATGTCGACGACCTGCTCTCTTCGGGCATCCGCGACTGGGGCATCGTCGGGGTGGGGCTGATGCCCCAGGACGTACGCATGCGGGATGCTCTCGCCGCGCAGGACCATCTCTACACGCTCGTCGAGCGGGCGCCGGACGGGGGCGTGCGTGGGCGGGTGATCGGGTCGATCATCGACTACCTCTTCGCCCCCGACTCCCCCGCGGACGTGCTGAGGCTGCTCACCGACCCGCGGATCCGGATCGTGTCGCTGACCATCACCGAGGGTGGCTATCACGTCAACCAGGCGACCGGTGGCTTCGATGCGTCCGACCCCGCCATCCAGGAGGACCTGCGGACGGGGGCGGTGCCGTCGACTGCGTTCGGCTACGTCGTGGAGGCGCTGGCTCGTCGTCGGGCCGCCGGGGTGGCGCCGTTCACGGTCATGTCGTGCGACAACATCGCCGGCAACGGCGAGGTCGCCCGGGCGATGCTGTCGGCGTTCGCCTCCCTGCGCGACCCGGCCCTGGGTGACTGGATCGCCTCCGAGGTCGCCTTCCCGAGCTCGATGGTGGACCGGATCACCCCGGCGACCACCGATACCGACGTCGAGGAGGTCGGCTGGCGATTCGGGATCGGCGACACGTGGCCGGTGGTCAGCGAGCCGTTCTCCCAGTGGGTGCTCGAGGACCACTTCCCGCAGGGACGGCCACCGTTCGAGCAGGCCGGGGTCGAGATGGTGCCCGACGTCGAGCCGTACGAGCTGATGAAGCTGCGGCTCCTCAACGCCAGCCACCAGGCACTGTGCTATCTCGGCTACCTGTCCGGCTACCGCTACGCCCACGAGGTCTGCACGGACCCGCTGTTCGTCGACTTCCTGCTCGGCTACATGTCGCAGGAGGGCGCCCCGACCCTGCCGAAGGTGCCCGGGGTGGACCTGCCCGGCTACCAGCGGGAGCTGATCGCCCGCTTCGCCAACCCCTACATCCGCGACACCCTGGCGCGGCTGTGCGCGGAGAGCTCTGACCGGATCCCGAAGTGGCTCGTCCCGGTCATCTCTGCCCAGCTCGCCTCGGGCGGTTCCGTGCGCCGGTCGGCGCTCGTCGTCGCCTCCTGGGCCCGCTATGCCGAAGGGGTCGACGAGCAGGGATCGCCGATCGACATCGTCGACCGGCGCCGGGCCGACGTGACGGCCCGCGCGATCGCGCAGCGCGAGGACCCGCTCGCCTTCCTCCGCGACCCCGACCTCTTCGGCGATCTCGTCGACTCCCCTGAGTTCACCGAGCCGTACGCCGAGGCGCTGGCGTCGCTGCACTCCGTCGGGGCGCGCAAGACCCTCGAGGTCTGGGAGGGCTGAGCG
>NZ_JBHVGB010000251.1:0-6450 GCF_042801335.1 Nocardioides sp. NPDC057577
GCCGAGCGCTGCGTCCGCGGTCGCGGAGGCGGCCGGAGGGGACGTACGCGTCGTCTACGTCCACGAGCCGACTCCCGGCATCGCCGCTGCCCGCAACCGGGCTCTGGCCGAGGCCGGGCCCGAGGCGGTCGTCGTCTTCATCGACGACGACGAGCAGCCCTCGGGGAGGTGGTTGCCCACGCTGCTGGCGTGCTGGGAGGAGACCGGTGCCGCTGCCGTCGTCGGCCCGGTCGTCTCCACGTTCGACGCTGACCCGGATCCCTGGATCACGGCGGGCGGCTTCTTCCAGCGGCTGAGGCACCCCACCGGCACCGTCGTCACCACCGCCGCGACCAACAACCTCCTTCTCGACATGGCGCGGGTCGGCGAGCTCCGCTTCGACCTCGGCTTCGGCCTCTCCGGCGGCTCCGACACCGTCTTCACCCGCACGCTGTCGGCTGCCGGTGGCCGGATCGTGTGGTGCGACGAGGCGCCGGTCCACGACCTGGTGCCCGCCGACCGCGCGACCCCGTCCTGGGTGCGTGCTCGGGCCTCCCGCATCGGCAACTCCGACTCGCGCGTGCAGGTCTACCTCGCCCCTTCCGGCCGCCGTCCGGCCGCCCGCCTGCGGGCAACCGCCCGCGGCCTCGTCCGTGTCCTGGGTGGCTCCGCCCGCCTCGTCCTCGGCCGGCTCACCGGCTCACCGGCTCACCACGCCCGCGGCACCCGCACCCTGCTCCGCGGCGTCGGCATGCTCCGTGGTGCCTGGGGCTCCTACGTCACCGAGTACGCCCGCTGACCCGCTGAATCTCGGCGGGGGAACGGGACGTCGAAGATCCCATGGACGCGGCCGGTGACCAGCCGGTCCAGACCCAGCGCGAGCAGGATCGCGGCGAGGGTCAGGAGGGGTACGGCGATCAGGTCGGTTCCCGGGGGCCAGTCGGTGTCACGTCCGGCGAGTAGGGCCGCGGCGGCGGTGATCGGGAAGGCGTGGACGACGTAGATCGGCAGCGTGCGGGTGCCGAGGTGGCGTACGAGACCGAGGGCAGGCACCCGGGCGATCATCACCCCGAGACCGCAGCCGGCAGCCACTGCGAGCAGGCCCAGCATCGGCCGGACGAAGATGATCCGGTCGTCGGAGATGTAGAGGAAGAACCCCAGCACGACCACGTACGCCACCCCCGCCCCGATCACGTGGACCATCCGCATCCGCGGCACGACCGAGCGCACCGCAGATGCCGTGCGGGAGGCCAGCACGAAGAAGAACCAGTAGCGGAACGTCTTGTCCCACGGGACGTCGCCGGTGGAGACGAGCCCGGCGGCGAAGACCGCAGAGCACGCGAATGCGGTCCCGACGACGAGCCACGCGGGCAGTCGTCGGGTCAGCCACCCCACGAGCGTGAACAGGCACAGCGTGTAGAGGAACCAGAGGTAGACGTTGGGCTCGACCAGCACCCGCGCGACCGCCGCGACTCCACCCGGTGGGGAGTGGGGCAGGAGCGCGCGGAAGGCGACGAGGAGCAGGCACCACAGGACGTACAGGTAGATCAGGGTGAGGCACCGGGTGCGCAGCACCTGCCGCAGCGGGCGGGCGAGCAACGAGGGGGCGAGGAGTCCGGCGAGGAAGAAGAACAGCGGCATCCGGAACGTGTCGAGCGGGTAGGCCAGCCGCGACCAGGGGCCGGCGAGGCCGACCAGGTCGAGGTTGATCACGGCGTGGAAGAGCACCACCAGGATGATCGCCAGGCCCCGCGCGGAGTCGATCCAGCCTTCACGCACGCTGGGGCCCTCCGGCGAGGTAACGGCGGCGAGCGCGTTGCCCCTGACGGCCGGGCCGCCGTGATGGCCGCGGTTGTGGCTTCGGCGTCGACGGAGCCGGGACGTCGTCCTTGCGCTGCAGCAGAAAGACCCCGAGCGCGAGCGCGAGCGGCGGGAGCGAGCTGATGATCGGGCCGAAGAAGAGGTTCCAGCCGAGCTGCAGGGCGAGGAAGATGCCGAGCGCGGTGCCGGTGCGGTGGGCCATGCTCCGGCCCAGGTAGGAGGTGGCGAGCCACAGCAGCCACCCCGACAGCACCAGCCCGGCCAACCCGAACCAGATCCACAGGTCGCCGATCAGCGAGTGCACCTCGATCCGGGTGCCGAACATGTAGTGCTCGACGTAGCCGTTGTCCGGGTCATAGCCCAGACGGGACATGCCCTGCTTCGCGACCTGCATGTCGGTCGAGGTGGCCATGATGCCGGCCCCGTAGCCGAGCGGCTCGTGCAGCATCAGCGCGACCGCGGCGCCGATCTCGGGCCGGCCGCCGAGGATGAGCGACCCGGCCGCCTGGGTCTGCTCCTCGGTGCGCTGCTGGGCCGACTGGCCGAGATAGCCGTCCAGGGCAGCGCCCTCCAGCGATCGGTAGAGCCCGAGCCCCAGCGCGCCCACCAGTACCAGCGAGAGCAGCGCCGAGGTGGTCCGTTTCGCCGTCCGCGGCCGGTGCTGCCACAGCAGCAGCACCGCGGTCATGATCAGGAACGCGCTCATCGACCTTGCCCCGGACAGTGCGGTGACCGCGGTGAGAATCCCGAGGGCGGTCATGTCTGCGAGGAGCCTCTTGCGGGGACGCCGCCGGATGAGCAGGCAGGCTCCCAGCAGCAACATCGTCGCGGGCATCGAGAACCCGAACCGCCACGGGTCCTCGGCGAACCTGGACCCCATCGTGGAAGTCATGAAGGAGCCTAGGGCGTAGAGGCACACAACGATCCCCGGCGAGAGCACACGCTGGCCCCACAGCAGCGCCCCGACGCACATCGCGGTCGACACGACCGGAACCAGCTCGAACAGCACGCCGGCCTCGGTCGACGGATGCGTCGCCGAGCGCCAGGTGGCGAGCGCCAGCGCGGAGATGAGGCAGGCGAGAAGGAGTACGCCGCCCAGCGCCGCACCGCGGTAGCGGCTCGCCTCCCGGATCCAGACCGGAGCCAGGGCGGCACCCACCAGACCGCCCACGGTCAGGCCCCGGACCAGATCGACGTCGGTGCCGGCGAGGAACGCGGCCGCCCCCGCCAGGAGAGCGGTCAGCACCTCCCAGCCGGTGCGCTCGGCGCGCTGCGTGCGCCGGGTGCGCTGGGTGCGCACCCGGACCGCCGTCGCGACGGCCACGCTCAGCTCCCGGCGGCCGGATAGCCGTGCTGGCGCGGTTCCCGGGGACGTACGAGACCGGAGAGGAGGCGGGCGAACCAGCTCTGCTCGGGCTGGCCGTAGTAGGTGTGGGCGGCGGTGTCCCGGACCTGGTTGGCGACGATGCCGAGGCACCGGGCGTCGACGGCTTCGAGGCTGTCGATGGCCTCGAGCACCTGCGGGCGGTGGATCGTACGGCAGTTGGCGACCACCAGGGCACCGTCGGTCAGCCGGGACAGGATCGCGCCGTCGGCCACGGGGAGCAGCGGCGGGGAGTCGAGGATGACCACGTCGTAGGCGTCTCGCGCCTCCGCGAGCAGGTCGACCATCCGCGGCGAGCCGATCAGCTGCGCGGGGTTGGGCGGGATCTCACCCATGGTGAGCACGTGGAGGTTGGCATCTCCCCAGATCTGGACGACGTCGTGGAGCTCGGCCTTCCCGATCAGCACCGTGGTCAGCCCGGCCGCGCCCTCGATGCCGCAGTAGTCGGCGACGGCCGGACGGCGCATGTCGGCATCGACGAGCAGCACCCGCTGGCCCTGCTCCGCGATCGCCAGGGCCAGGTTGATCGAGGTGGTCGACTTGCCCTCGCCGCCGATCGAGGAGGTCACCACCATCGAGCGGACCCTCGAGGAGGCGTCGAGGAACTGCAGATTGGTCTGCAGCCTCCGATAGGCCTCGGCCGCGACGTTGTGCGGGTCGATGGCGGTCACCGCGCCACGCGAGCGCCGCTGGCCCCGGCGCCGGGGGATCGCCCCCAGGAGCCCCACGTCGGTGAGCTGCTCGAGCTCGGCCGCGGTCCTGACCCGGGTGTCGAGCAGGGCACGGACCACCGCGATGGCGACACCGAGGCCGAAACCGCCGGCGAAGCCGACCAGAGCGGCCAGCCGCGTACGCGGTGCGAACGCCTCCTGGGGCGGGTCGGCGCGGGCGACCACGGTCACCTCGACCGCGGACTTCTTGTTGGAGCTGGGGGAGAGGTTGGTGATCGTGGTGGTGAGCTCGTCGGCGACCGCGTTGGAGAGGTCGGAGGCGCCGGAGCTGGTGGTGGCCACCGCGTCGATCTCGATGATCACGGTGTCGAGCGGGTTCTCGGCGGTGATCTCCTCGGCCAGCGCCTTCGGAGTCGTGTCGAGGTCGAGGTCGTAGATGACCTGGTCGAGCACGACCGGCATCGTCGCCAGCTTGGCGTAGGACTGGACGATGTCCTGGGTGAAGGTCGAGCCCTGGACCAGCTCCTGGGTCGTCGCGCCGCGCGCGATCGAGACGAAGACGGTGCTCTGCGCACGGTACTGCGGCGGGCTCGCGTGCGCCTGCGCGAAGGCCGCGCCGGCACCGATGATCGCGAGCACCGCGACGATGTACCAACGCTTCCGCAGGGCAGCGACGTAATCGCGCAGGTCCAACAGGTCACTCCATCCGATGTCTTGGCCGGGCAGCTCATCCGTGGCTCACCCGCCGAAGCGGAGCCCGAGGCAATGGGTGCTGCCGTCGAGGCAGGTCCACGGGGCCATCGCACATCCTCACCCGATTTCGGGTATGACAGGGCCGGGTGCCCAACTCGTTCCCCCAAATGGGGGATTGATCTGCCGTCGGTTTCTGGAGCCGTACGTCGATTGCGTAATGTCTGTCCGTCACGTTCGGGGGGTTGGCCGCGTGGATGTGAGATCCGCGCTCGAGAATCGGCAGGCGACTGTTCGAAGGTAGGCAGGGATGGAGACCGCGACGATCCTGGTCGTCTGCACCGGGAACGTACGACGATCGCCGGCGATCGAGGCGATGCTCCGTGAGGGCGTCGGCCAGATCGGTGGGCTCGCTCGCCACGGCATCACGGTGATCTCGGCCGGCAGCGAGGCGCTCGAGGGCTACGACATGGACCCGATGATCGCCTCAGAGGTCGCTCTCGCCGGGGTTCGGCTGACCAGGCACCAGGCCTACCCGCTCGACGTCGGCGACATCGAGAGCGCCGACCTGATCATCACCGCCGAACGCTCGCACCGCAGCGAGGTCGCCCGGCTGGTGCCCTCCGCGGTCAAGCGCACCTTCACGCTCATCGAGATCGCCGCGCTCGGCGACCTGTTGGGACGCACGGCTCTGGGCGGCCACGGGGGTTCGGAGGCGGATGCGGCCACCCGGCTGCGTACGCTCGTCCAGCTCGCGCCGCTGGAGAAGGCCCGGCGGCGGGTCCGGCGGCCGGCCGACGACGACCTCCAGGACCTGCGGAAGCGGTCCCCGCGCGAGGCCCGAAGGCTGGTGACCGAGGCCCGTGGTCACGTCGAGGCGCTGCTGCGGGTGCTCGAGCCGAGCCTGTCGCTGGTCGCCAAGCCCCAGCGCCCCGCTCCCGCCATCCCCTCGCCCGCACCCCCTGCCGAGTCCACCCAGCCCCGGTCCACGCACTCCACCCGGTCGGCGGGTTGACCGCGCCCGGTTCACTGCAGCCCATTTGAGGGCAAGTTAGGGTTGCCTACATGAGCCGTCCCGCCAAGCCTGAGACCATCCTCGTCGTCACCGCCACCGAGCGGTTGAGTCCGACGATGATCCGGGTGAGCTTCCGCTCCGAGGACCTGAGTGCCTTCTCGTCGAGCGTCTTCACCGACCGCTACGTCAAGCTCGTCTTTCCTCAGGAGGACGGTCTTGTGGTGCGTACCTACACCGCCCTCAACCCCTCGGTCGAGGACGGCACCCTCGACATCGACTTCGTCGTCCACGGCACCGAGGGGTACGCCGGTCCCTGGGCCGCCGCGGCCCAGCCCGGCGACACCCTCGCGGCTCGCGGCCCGGGCGGCGCCTACTCGCCCGATCCCGAGGCCGACTGGCACCTGATCGCCGGTGACGAGACCGCCCTGCCCGCCATCCGCGCGGCCCTGGCCGCACTCCCCGCCGACGCCCGCGGCTACGCCGTCATCGACATCCCGGCGCCCGGCCACGAGCAGCCCCTCGACCACCCCGACGGCGTCGAGGTGACCTGGCTGGTCACCGGCGGCCACACCCACCACGCCGCCGAGGACGCCGAGGGCCACGAGCAGCCGCTCGTCACCGCCATCCGCGACCTGAAATGGCTCGACGGCCGCGTCCACGCCTTCGTCCACGGGGAGGCCGCGGTCACCATGCACGGCATCCGCCCCTACCTCCTCAAGGAGCGCGGCGTCCCGAAGGCCGACGTCTCCATCTCCGGCTACTGGCGCCGCGGCCGCACCGAGGAGACCTTCCGCGACTGGAAGCGCCAGCTCGCCGAGGCCGAGTCCGCCTGACCCGAGCAGCCACCCCGCTGGTCGAGCCGCCGGAGCCGCTATGCGACGGAGTGAGGT
>NZ_JBHVGB010000252.1:0-6301 GCF_042801335.1 Nocardioides sp. NPDC057577
CGTGAGCGACCGGCCCTGATGCGTACGTCTGCCTCTACTTCTTCGGCTCGATGATCACGATCGTGCTGAGGATCTTGTCGGCGAAGGTCTGGCGCTTGTCGTCCCACAGCGGCCACAGGTAGCCGATGTAGCAGGCCAGCTGGTCGAGGTAGTGGACGAAGAAGCGTCCGATCGAGAACCAGGTGCCGAGGACCTGGCCGTCGGCCTCCTTGACGACCTTGATGCCGAGGACGCCCTTGCCGATCGAGTAGCCGGTCTTGCCCTGCTTCAGGCCGTAGTTCCAGAACAGGAACGCGAGGCTCACGAGGAAGCCGATGAACATGAGGAGCCCGCCGATGGCCATGAGCGCCCCGTTGGGCTCGCCGGCGGACGTGTACATGCCGGTGTTCGGGTCATACTCCGAGACACCACCCGCGGCGGCTCCGCCGATGAGCAGGCCGTAGCCGATCCAGAACGGGATCATGGCCACCGCGCCGACGAGCCCGTCGATGATGAAGGCACCCGCACGGGCACCCCAGGAGGCGTACGGCGGGGTCGGGGCGCCATAGCCGTAGCCGGCCGGGGCGGTCCCGTAGCCGGTCGGAGCGGCGGGGGCGGCGCCGTAGCCGGGCGCGGGCGGAGGCGGCGGAGCGCTGGGCTGACCGTAGGCCGGCGCCGGCGGCGGAGTCGGCGGCAGGGGCTGGCCGGAGGGGTCCTGCGGGGCACCAGGAGGCGGGCCGTAGTTAGACATGGGGCCGAGTATGGCCACATCGGAACGCAAATGTCAGCGCACACGCCTGAGACCGTCAGGTCTGCGACCGCGGCTCCACGACGACGAGGGTCCCGACGAGCTTGTCGGCGAGCGTCTGCCGCCGCTTGTCCCACAGGGGCCACATGTAGTTGACGAGGCAGATGACGGCGCCGAAGAACAGGAAGGCGAAGCCTGCGTAGTACGTGAGGAAGATCAGCACCCAGCCGATTGCGTTCAAGGCCTGCCGGAACAGCGTCAGTGGAACGCCGGCTGTCGCGCCGGGGTTCTTCCCGACGAGCTTGATGCGAAGTAGACCCTTGCCGATCGTGTGCCCGGTGCGGCCCTGCCGGATCACCTGGTTCCAGATCGCGAAGGCGAGGAAGCCGAACCATCCCGCCACGATGGCCAGGACCCCGAGCCCGGTGACGATGATGCCGGACTCACGAGCCAGGCCGCCGCCCACACTGGCGACGAGATAGAACGGCACCAGCAGCACGGCGTCCACGAGACCACTGGCGAAGCGCTGAACCCAGGGCGCGAGCGGCGGGCCGGAGGGGACGTACGCCTGCTGTGCCCAGGGTGGGGCCTGCGGCTGCGGTCCACGAGCGGGGTCCTGCGGTGCGCCTGGCGGCGGCCCCGGGGGCGGGCCGAAGTTGGACATCTGGTGGGTCATCTCCTCGAGTGTGCTGGCCTGCTGACCTGACCGAGGTTCAATCTATCGGGTCGCACAGGGGTTAGCCTGACCCTTATGGCTGGAGCGGCGACGGCAATGGATCGGGCTCAGCGCCGGTTCCCGCCGGTCGCGTTCCCGCTGGCTGTGATGTACAAGTTCTGGGACGACCAGGGCAACAACCTCGCCGCGATCATCACCTACTACGCCTTCGTGGCCGTCTTCCCGCTCCTGCTGCTCGCCTCCTCGATCCTCGGTTTCGTGCTCGAGGGCAATCCGAGTCTGCAGGAGGCGGTGCTCGACACGGCGCTGGCGCAGTTCCCGATCATCGGCGACCAGCTCGGCCGCAAGGAGCTCACCGGCTCGACCGGCGCGATCATCATCGGTGGTATCACGGCCCTCTACGGTGCGCTCGGCCTCGGCCTCTCGCTGCAGAACGCGGTCAACACCGCCTGGTCCGTGCCGCGCAACAGCCGTCCCAACCCGATCCTGCTGAGGGTGCGGGCGCTGCTCATGCTCGCTGCCGGCGGTCTGGCCATCCTCTCGGTGACCGGGTTGTCGCTGGTGCTGAGCCGCACGGACTTCCTCGGGTTCAAGGCGGTCGACGTCGGCTACTGGCTGGTGATCCTCGGCACCGTCGTGATCGTCACCGGCATGCTCTGCGTCGTCTTCCGGATGGCCACCACGCGCGACCACGCCCTCGGCCACGCCCTTCCGGGGGCGCTCACGTTCGCGATGCTGTGGCAGGTGCTGCAGTACTTCGGCGCGGAGTTCGTCCAGCACGTGCTCGCCGCCACCCGTGGCATGAACCAGACCTTCGCGCTGGTCCTCGGTCTGGTCGCGTTCCTCTATATCGCGGCGCTGATGGTGGTGATCTCGATCGAGGTCAACGTCGTCTACTCCCGTCACCTGTGGCCGCGCGCGCTGCTGACCCTCTTCACCGACGACGTCGAGCTGACCGAGGCCGACCGCCGCGCCTACGCGAGCTATGCCCTGATGCAGCGCCACAAGGGTTTCGAGACGGTCGCGGTCACCTTCGACGGGCCCGACGGCAACAGCCACGAGATCGTCATGGACCCCTCCTGGCTCCGCAAGACCGCGCGGCAGATCCGTCGCCGCGACGAGTTCAGCCAACCCCTGCCGCCGACCAAGCCGCCGCCCCCGGTGCCGCCGGGCCAGCTGCGCGCGCTGCCGCATCCCGACGACGACGAGCCGACGCGGCGTACTCCTTAGGCTTTCCTGCGCAGCGGCACGAAGCGATACCAGCCGTGGCTGCTGAGCCGCGCCGTGCCGGTCTCGTTCCGTTCGACCAGCATCATCAGGCCGGCGACCGGGACCACCATCCGACCGGGCGTGGCCAGCTGGTCCATCAGCTCGTTCGGCAGCGCATCGGCCTCGGCGGAGACGAGGATGCGGTCGTAGGCAGCCTGCCGCGGCCACCCGAGGACCCCGGACTTCGCCTTCTCGATGCGGGCCCACGGCTGGGCGGTCGCGGCCAGGTTCCGGCGGCCGAACCTGACCAGGGACGGCTCCAGCTCGACCCCGATGACGCTGCCCTCGGGACCGGTCAGGTGGGCGAGCAGGGCGGTGGTCCAGCCCGACCCGGAGCCGACGTCGAGCACCTTGTCGCCCGGTTCCACCTGGAGAAGTCGCAGCATGTCGGCCACGGTTCGCGGCTGCGAGTTGGTCTGCCCGTGGCCGATCGGAAGCGGCTCGTCGAAGCCCGCGAAGCCGCGCTCCTCGGGAGGCAGGAAGCCCTCCCGGGGGATGGCGGAAAATGCATAGAGGACCGGGTCCACACGTCCAGTCAAGCACCGTAAGGTCTGCCCCATGACTGAGTCGCCCGAAACCACCACTGAGCTCGTTCATCTCGAGGTCGCCGACGGTGTCGCCACCATCACCCTCGACTCGCCGGCCAACCGCAACGCGCTCTCCCGCCAGCTGGTCACCGAGCTGTTCGAGGCCCTGCACGCGTCCGACAAGGACGCCTCGGTCAAGGCGGTCGTGCTCCAGGCGACCGGCACCGTCTTCTGCTCGGGCGCCGACCTCTCCGAGGCCGCGACGGTGCCGATGGAGGAGGGCACCCGCGGGATCGTACGTCTCCAGCGCACCATCGTCGCCCTGACCAAGCCCGTTGTGGCGAAGGTCCAGGGCCCGGTGCGCGCCGGCGGCCTCGGGCTCGTCGCCGCCGCCGACATCGCGATCGCCGCCGACACCGTCTCGTTCGCGCTCACCGAGGTCCGGCTGGGTCTGGCCCCCGCCGCGATCTCCCTCTCGATCCTGCCCCGGATCGACGCCCGCGCCGCCTCCCGCTACTTCCTCACCGGCGACAAGTTCGACGCCGCCGAAGCCGCCCGTATCGGCATCCTGACCGCCGCCGTCCCGGCCGAGTCGCTCGACGACGAGGTCTCCGCCATCACCTCCTCGCTCCTCGAGGGCTCCCCCCAGGGCCTGCGCGAGACCAAACGCCTCATGGTCCGCGGCCTGGTCGAGCACATCGACGCCGGCGGTGAGGAGATGGCCGCCCTCTCCGCCCGCCTCTTCGGCTCCGACGAGGCCCGCGAGGCGATGACCGCCTTCCTGTCTCGCAAGAGGTAGTCGACTGGTGGCACCCGTGCTCGCATAACACCACGTCGGGGGTAGAGTTACCTCCTTGCCGTGCGCCATGGGGGGCGCACGGCGGGTGTGGATCTTTGTGACGGGGGAACATCCAGTTGAACGACAAGCTGGCTGAGCGCGAGATCGCTCAGGAGCAGGGGTTCGTAGATCGTGTCTACCTCCAGCTGGGGGAGTCGGCGCGCGCTGCGCAGGAGTTGGCCAACGAGGGCCGCGAACGTGGGGCCCTGGGGCATGAGGGTGGCCTGGTCGAGCGCGACGCGTTCGCCTTCCAGGCGGCCCGGCGCATCGCGCAGCTCGATGCAGCTCACGAGGGGCTGGTCTTCGGCCGCCTCGACCTCGATCCGTCGGTCGACCCGGAGCCGCGCTACGTCGGCCGCATCGGTCTGCGCGACGCCGAGCGTGACTCGCTGCTGATCGACTGGCGGGCGCCGGCGGCAGCGGTGTTCTACCAGGCCACCGCGGTCGAGCCGAGGTCGGTGATCCGGCGGCGGGTGCTCCGCTCCGAGGGACAGAGCGTGATCGGTGTCGAGGACGAGCTGCTCGACGCCGACGCGCTGGAGAGCTCCGGCGCCGACCTGCCGATCGTCGGTGAGGGCGCGCTGATCGCCCAGCTCAGCCGCGCCCGGGACCGCACGATGCACTCCATCGTCGCGACCATCCAGGCCGAGCAGGACAAGGCCATCCGCGCGCCCGGCAAGGGCGTCACGACCATCTCCGGCGGTCCGGGCGTGGGCAAGACCGTGGTGGCTCTCCACCGGGCCGCCTACCTGCTCTACACCGAACGTCGCCGCTACGAGTCCGGTGGCGTGCTCATCGTGGGGCCGTCGGGCGTCTTCATGCGCTACATCGAACGCGTCCTGCCGAGCCTCGGTGAGACCGCGGTGGCGCTGCGTTCGCTGGGTGAGGTCGTGGACGGCGTACGCGCGACGTGGCACAACGACCCCGCCGTCGCCGATGTGAAGGGTTCGGTTCGGATGGCCGAGGTGCTCCGCCGCGCCTCGCGCCAGCAGGCGCCCGGCTCCCCGCGCGAGTTCAAGGTCTTCTACCGCGACGACTCGCTGCGGCTGGACGGCAAGCGCCTCGGTGACCTGCGGCGACAGCTGATGGGTCAGGGGCGGCGCAACCAGCAGCTGCGCCGCGTACCTCAGCTGCTTCTCGACATCCTCTGGCGTCAGGTACGCGGCGAGCGCGGCCGCGAGCGAGGCCGCGAGGTCTTCAACGACGAGATGCTCGACAACCCGGCCTTCCTCGAGTTCGCCGCCACCTGGTGGCCGGCGCTGGAGGCGCGCGAGGTGCTCGGCTGGCTCCGCGAGCCCGAGTTCCTCGCCCGTGTCTCCGAGGGGATCCTGACCCACGACGAGCAGCAGCTGCTCCTCAAGTCGTGGGCCGGTCGGGGCCTGACCGACGCCGACCTGGCGATCGAGGACATCCCGCTGCTCGACGAGCTCCGCTACGCGATCGGCGACATCCCCGAGCAGGTGGCCGACGAGCGGGACGCCGACCAGAGCGGCATCGACATCGCTGAGCTGATGACCGCCTCGGACCGCGAGTTCTCCTCGGGCCGGGGCTGGCGCCCGCCGACCTACCGGATCGACGACGACCCGTTCGCCCACATCCTCATCGACGAGGCCCAGGACCTCACCCCGATGCAGTGGCGGATGGTCGGCCGCCGGGGACGTACGGCCTCCTGGACCATCGTCGGCGACCCCGCACAGTCCTCGTGGCCGGTGGCGGAAGAGGCCGAGGCCGTCCGGGCCAAGGCGCTCGAGGGCAAGCCGGTTCACGCGTTCCACCTGTCCACGAACTACCGCAACTCTGCCGAGATCTACGGCTTCGCCGCCGCCTACGCCGAGCGGGTCGGGCTCGACGCCGACCTGCCCACCGCGGTCCGCTCCACCGGCGTCGAGCCGCAGGTCATCGAGCACGCGGCCGACCTGGAGAAGGCCACCCGGGAGGCGGTCGGCGAGATCGCGTCGCAGGTCGGCGGCACCGTCGGCATCGTGGTCCCGGTCGCGCGCCGCTCCGAGGTCAACTCATGGCTGGCGTCCTGGTCGGAGTTCGCAGCCGACGCTCCCTCGGCTGCTGCCTCCGCCGCCGACCCGACCTCGGTGCCGTCCGGCGAGGACCGCATCGTCGTCCTCACCGGCCTGGACACCAAGGGCCTCGAGTTCGACGGCATCGTCGTGGTCAGCCCCGACGAGATCGAACGCGAGTCGGCCACCGGCCGTGCCACCCTCTACGTCGTCCTCACCCGCGCCACCCAGCTGCTGACCACCGTCTCC
>NZ_JBHVGB010000253.1:0-6196 GCF_042801335.1 Nocardioides sp. NPDC057577
CGTGTCGCCGCGTGGCGCTTCGGGGGGGCGCCGCGTGGGCTCAGCGGCCCGCGTGGGCGCCATGGGCGGGGGGCGTGGGGTGCGCTTGCGCCGACTCGGCGCGAAATCATCTACAGCCCCCCGAGGGCCTCAGCGCGAAGTAGCCGCGACCCACCGGTCAAGGACTGCCTGAGCAGCCCCGGAGTCGATCGCGTCAGCAGCACGCGCGATGCCCCCCGCGAGCCGCTCGTCGACGCTGCCGGAGCCGGCGTCGTGGACCGCGAGGGCAGCGCCGGCGTTGAGCACCACCGCGTCGCGTACGGCCCCCTTCTCCCCGGCCAGCAGACGGCGGACGACCGAGGCGTTGTAGGCCGCGTCGTCGCCGCGCAGGTCTTCGGCGGTGGAGCGGCCGATGCCGTGGTCGAGGGGTTCGACGGTCGCCTCGGTCACGACTCCCTGCGAGACCATCCACACGTGCGAGGTCGTGGTGGTGGTGAGCTCGTCGAGGCCGTCGTCGCCGCGGAAGACCCAGGCGTCAGAACCACGCCGGGCGAAGACGCCGGCCATCACGGGGGCGGCGGCAGGATCCGCGCAGCCGATCGCGGAGGACGCGGGACGCGCGGGGTTGGTCAGCGGGCCGAGCAGGTTGAAGACGGTGGCGATGCCGATCTCACGCCGCGCGGCGGCGGCGTGGCGCATCGCGGGGTGGAAGGCCGCGGCGAACAGGAAGGTGATCCCGGCCTCCTCAGCCACCTCACCGACGCGGGAGACGTCGAGGTCGAGCCGGATGCCGAGCGCCTCGAGCACGTCGGCCGATCCCGACTTGGAGGAGGCGGACCGGTTGCCGTGCTTCACGATCTTGGCCCCGGCACCGGCCGCGACGATCGCCGACATCGTGGAGATGTTGACCGAGAAGGACCGGTCACCACCGGTGCCGACGATGTCGAGCACGCGCCCGGGCACGAAGATCGGGTTGGCCTTGGCCAACATCCCGTCGGCGACCCCGGCGAGCTCGTCGACGGTCTCGCCCTTGGCGCGCAGGGCGACCGCGAAGGCGGCGACCTGCGCGGGCGTCGCTTCTCCCGAGAGGATCTCCTCCATCGCCCACGCCGCCTGATGCGCGGACAGTGACTGTCCCGCGACCAGCGTGGTGAGGACCTCGGGCCAGGAGTTGGGCGCGGACGTCATGCGCCAACGTTAACGGGCCGCAACAGCCCCACGACCGTCCGGGCCAGCTCGAACGGGTCGAGCGGGTGCGGCACGGTGGCTTCCGCACGCGACCAGGTGCCGAGCCACGCGTCCTGAGGACGACCGATGAGCACCACGATCGGCGGAGCGTCCGGCACCTCGTCCTTGACCGCCTTCGCGATCCCCAGCCCGCCTGCCGGGGCGGCCTCGCCGTCGAGCACCGCCAGCGCCAGGCCGCCGGCATCGAGCTGCGCGCGCACGGCCGGCTCGGTGGCCACCTCGACATACTCCACCTCCGGGAGGGAGGGATGAGGGCGGCGCCCCAGAGCGAGGATCACCTGCTTGCGTACGTCGACGTCGTCGCTGTAGACGAGGATCTTCAGTGAATTCGAGGTGGTGTCGGTCACACCCCGATGCTAGCGCCAACACCATGCCCTGCGGCCACATGTCACACCTGGAACCTGAGCGGTGTCTCAAGGTGTAGCAGCACCCTGAAACACGACACACAGGGTCCCAAGAAGACTCTGGGAAAGGGGCAGGACATAATGGCGGGCGTGGCGACAGTATCGACTCTTCCAACAGCCCGCCTGCACGGGCATCACGACCGTCCGAGCATGGTCAGCGTGGGGACGATCATCTGGCTCGCAAGCGAGCTGATGTTCTTCGCGGCGCTGTTCGCGGCCTACTTCACGATCCGCGCGGTCAGCCCCGAGCAGTGGCAGGCGAACACCGACGGGCTCAACATCCCGTTCGCGGCGGTCAACACGACCATCCTCGTGCTGTCGTCGTTCACCTGCCAGTTCGGCGTCTTCGCCGCCGAGCGCGGCCAGGTCGGACGTAAGGGCTCCCTGCTCGCGATCCGCCTGTGGGGCCTGCGTGAGTGGTTCATCCTCACCTACCTCATGGGCGCGGTCTTCATCGCCGGTCAGGCGACCGAGTACGCAGCCCTGGTGCAGGAGGGCATCGCCCTCAACAGCGGCATCACCGGTCCCGACGACCCCTACGGCTCGGTCTTCTACCTGACGACGGGCTTCCACGGTCTGCACGTCACCGGCGGCCTGATCGCCTTCCTCTTCGTGCTCGGCCGGACCTACGTCGCCAAGCGCTTCACCCACGAGCAGGCCGTCTCCGCGATCGTCGTGTCCTACTACTGGCACTTCGTCGACGTGGTGTGGATCGGCCTGTTCGCGACCATCTACCTCCTCAAGTGACCAAGGACTGAATGTGCGTCTACTGAACCGCTCCGTCGGTCGACTGTCGCGGCACCGTCGCCGCCCGTTGGCCGGTGCCGCCGTGCTCCTGGTCGCCCTGTTGAGCACCGGCGGCGCGTACGCCGCGCTCGCCCCGGCCTCCCAGGCCGAGCAGGAGAAGGACAACGCTGCTCTCGTCGCCGAGGGCAAAGAGCTCTTCATGATCAACTGCTCCACCTGCCACGGCTCCAACGGCGAGGGCATCACCACCCAGAACGGGAAGCTCTACGGCCCCTCCCTGATCGGTGTCGGTGCCGCCTCCGTCGACTTCCAGGTCGGCACCGGCCGGATGCCGATGGCCCAGCCCGGCGCCCAGGTCGAGGTCAAGGACCCCAGCTTCAACCAGGACGAGATCGACGCCCTTGCCGCGTACGTCGCCAGCCTCGGCCCCGGCCCGGCCGTCCCGGACCGGGAGCAGTACGACCCGGACACCTTCGCCTCTGATGAGGAGAGGGAGGAAGCGGTCGCCCTCGGTGGCCAGATCTTCCTGACCAACTGCACCGCCTGCCACAACTTCACCGGTGCCGGCGGCGCGATGCCGCGCGGCGGCGAGGCGCCGAGCATCCTCGACACCGACCCGCGGCACATCTACCAGGCGATGCTGACCGGTCCGCAGTCGATGGACACCTTCTCCGACGGCAACATCAGCCCGGAGGAGAAGAAGGCCGTCATCGCCTATGTCGAGTCGATGAGGGAGCAGCCCGACTACGGCGGCTTCAACAACGGCGCGCTCGGTCCGGTGACCGAAGGTATCGTCGCTTGGGTGGTCGGGCTCGGCGTCCTGGTGGCCTTCGCCATCTGGATCGCCGCGCACACCACGCGCACCAACCAGACCAAGAAGGGATCTGCCAAGTGAGCAGCGACCTCAGCGAGATCGAGAAGCACGACGACTCGCACCCAGAGCTCAACGCGCACACCGACGCGCTGCTGCCCGACCCGGGTATGCACGAGCATCACTGGCGTCCTACCGACGTCGACCCCAAGGCGGAGAAGCGCGCCGAGCGTCAGGTGAGCCTCTTCTTCGCTCTCTCGGCGATCTGCTCGGTGCTGTTCGTCGTTGCCTACTTCGCCATCGAGCCCGGCTACGACGGTGACGTCTGGGCCGGCTTCGGCGCCTCCAACCTGGCGCTGGGATCGAGCCTCGGCTTCGCCCTGCTCTTCCTCGGCATCGGCGTCATCCAGTGGGCCCGCAAGCTCGTCATCGACATCGAGCACTCCGAGGATCGCCACCCGGCTGCCTCCTCCCCGGCCACCCGCGAGGCCGCCGTCGCCGAGCTCAAGGCCGCGCTCCACGAGTCCGGCATGGCCCGTCGTCCCTTCATCCGCAACGCAATGATCGGTTCGGCCGCCCTACTCGGTCTGCCTGCGGTCGTCATCCTCAGGGACCTGGGTCAGACCAACGCCCAGATCACCGAGGAGCAGCCCTACCCGGGCGCCGGTCTCGAGCACACCGTCTGGGATGCCGGCGTGCGGGTCGTACGCGACGTGGTCGGCACCCCGATCCGCCCGGGCGACCTGGAGGTCGGTGACCTGGTCAACGCCGAGCCGGCGACGATCTTCGACGGCAGCCTGCACGGCGCGCCGCTGCAGATCGCCAAGTCGAAGGCGGCCACCATCCTGCTGCGGATGGACCCCAACGACATCGACAACGACGTGACCCGCAACTGGTCGGTCAACGGCATCGTGGCCTACTCCAAGATCTGCACCCACGTCGGTTGCCCGATCTCGCTGAACGAGCGCACCACGCACCACCTGCTGTGCCCGTGCCACCAGTCGACCTTCGACCTGGCCGACCACGGCAAGGTCATCTTCGGCCCGGCCGGCCGGCACCTCCCGCAGCTGCCCCTGGGCGTCGACGCGGACGGCTTCCTGGTTGCCCTCTCGGACTACCCTGAGCCTGTGGGCGTCAGCTTCTGGGAGCGCAACACCTACGACATCGACACGATCTTCGACGACTGGTCCAAGGACCACGCCGCCGATGCTGAGCAGTACGGCTACAAGGAGGGCGGCCAGTGAGCACCGACACGTCCAAGGTTGCCGCCAGCAACGGCACCGAAGCCGCTGCCCCGGCGGGCAAGCCGACCAAGGCGGGTGCGGCGGCGAACTGGGCCGACGAGCGCCTCGGCATCGGCGGTCTGAGCAAGTTCCTCTCCCGCAAGATCTTCCCCGACCACTGGTCGTTCATGCTGGGTGAGATCGCGCTGTGGAGCTTCGTGGTCCTGCTGGTCACCGGCACCTTCCTGACCCTGTGGTTCAAGCCTTCGATGGCCGAGATCACCTACCAGGGCTCCTACGCGCCGCTGCGCGGCATCGACATGTCCGAGGCGATGGCCTCGACGCTGGACATCTCCTTCGACGTACGCGGCGGTCTGCTGCTGCGCCAGGTCCATCACTGGGCGGCGATGCTCTTCATCGCCTCGATGATGATCCACATGATGCGCGTCTTCTTCACCGGCGCGCACCGCAAGCCGCGTGAGATCAACTGGGTCATCGGCGCGACGCTGCTGCTCCTCGGCACGCTCGAAGGCTTCACCGGCTACTCGCTCCCCGACGACCTGCTCTCCGGCACCGGCATCCGGGCCGCCGACGGGTTCATGATGGCGGTCCCCATCGTGGGGACGTACATGTCGTTCTTCCTGTTCGGAGGCGAGTTCCCAGGCGACGACATCATTCCGCGCCTGTTCACGATCCACGTGCTGTTGATCCCGGCGCTGCTGCTGGCGCTGATCGGTGCCCACCTGATCCTGCTGATCTACCACAAGCACACCCAGTGGCCCGGACCCGGACGCACCGAGAAGAACGTCGTCGGCTACCCGATGGTGCCGAACTACATCTCCAAAATGACCGGCTTCTTCTTCATCACCTTCGGTGTGACCGCCCTGCTCGGCGCCTTCTTCTCGCTCAACCCGGTGTGGAAGTTCGGCCCCTACGACCCGACCAAGGTCACCGCGGGCTCGCAGCCTGACTGGTACATGGGCTGGCCCGACGGCGCGCTGCGCATCATGCCGGGTTGGGAGTCGCACTTCTGGGGCTCGACCTGGTCGTGGAACATCTTCTTCCCGGTCATCGTGCTGCCGATGGCGGCCTGGATGGTCGTGCTGATGCTTCCCTTCATCGAGGCCTGGATCACCGGCGACAAGCGCGAGCACCACCTGCTCCAGCGCCCGCGCAACGCTCCGACCCGCACCGCCACGTTCGTCGCGCTGATGACGTTCTACGCGGGCTTCTGGGCCGCGGGCGGCAACGACATCATCGCGATCAAGTTCGACCTCTCGATCAACCAGATCACCTACTTCCTGCGGGCGTTCGTGTTCCTGGGTCCGATCGTGGCGTTCATCATCACGCGTCGTTGGTGCATCTCGCTGCAGCGTCACGACAACGAGAAGCTGCTGCACGGCTACGAGACCGGCACGGTCATCCGTACGCCGGAGGGCGCCTACCACGAGAAGCACCTGCCGCTTCCCGAGGGCGAGGCCTACGCGATGACCGTCCGCGACCGCGGCCGGGTCGGCGAGGAGCCGGAGCTGAAGAAGAACGGCAAGCTGTCGTTCCGCGCGAAGCTCCGGGCCTTCTACTACGACCACGACGTGGACAAGCCGACCCCCGAGGAGCTCAGCGAGGCGCACCACCACGCCGAGCACGTGGCACACGAGCTGGCCACCCACGAGGGTCACCAGGTCGACGGTCACGACTTCGACGATCACCGTCACTCGGCGATCGAGGAGCCTCTCAGCCGCTGATCCGGCTGGTACGCCACGTGGCGCCGTTCCCTCCGGGGG
>NZ_JBHVGB010000254.1:0-6140 GCF_042801335.1 Nocardioides sp. NPDC057577
GCTCGTCATGACGCGCCGACTCGGCCGGGATCTGGGTCAGGATGAGCCGACTCGGCGGCATTAGGGTGGCAGCCATGGCGTTGGACACCTCCCCCGAGTCGCCCGCTCCGGTGCGGCAGATCGCGAACGCGATCGGCGGCTGGATCGACAAGCTCGGTGCGGTCTGGGTGGAGGGGCAGGTGGCCCAGCTGAGCCGGCGGCCGGGGATGCAGACCGTCTTCCTGACCCTGCGCGACTCGGTGGCCGACATCTCGGTGCCCGTGACGTGCACCAGGTTCCTGCTCGACAGCCTCAGTCCGCCGCTGGTCGAGGGTGCCTCGGTGATCATCCACGCGAAGCCGTCCTACTACGCCAACCGCGGCACCCTGTCGCTGCAGGCCCGCGACATCCGTCCGGTCGGGCTCGGTGAGCTGCTCGCCCGGCTCGAGCAGCGCCGGCAGCTGCTGGCTGCCGAGGGGCTCTTCGCCGCCGAGCTCAAGCGGCCGCTCCCCTTCCTGCCGACCAAGGTCGGGCTCCTCACCGCGGCCAACTCCGCGGCCGAGCGGGACGTGCTCGAGAACGCGAAGCGACGGTGGCCGCAGGTGCGGTTCGAGGTGGCGTACGCCGCGATGCAGGGGGCCCGCAGCGCTGCCGACGTCGTCGAGAAGCTGCAGCGGCTCGACCGCGACCCCGAGGTCGACGTGATCGTCATCGCCCGCGGCGGCGGTTCGGTGGAGGACCTGCTGCCGTTCTCCGACGAGCACCTGATCCGCGCGGTGCACGCCGCTCGCACCCCGGTCGTCTCTGCGATCGGCCACGAGCCCGACTCGCCGCTGCTGGACCTTGCCGCCGACGTACGTGCCTCGACCCCGACCGATGCGGCCAAGCTCGTCGTACCCGACGTGGTCGAGGAGCAGCGGATCGTCGCAACCGGACGCGACCGGCTCCGCGGCGGGATCGCCGCGCTGATCCACCGTGAGCAGACGCTCCTGGACGCGTTGCGCTCACGGCCGGTGCTGGCCGACCCGCGCTCGCTGATCGACGCCCGGCGCGACGAGGTCACCTCGCTGCGCGACCGTGCCCGCCGCACCGTCGGCCATGCCCTCGACAGGGCCGCCGACGACATCGGCCACCATCGTGCCCGCGCTCGCGCACTCTCACCCCTGGAGACGCTGAGACGGGGGTACGCCGTCGCCCAGGATGCCGACGGACACGTGCTCACCAGCGTCGCCGACGCCACCGAGGGCGCCGCCGTCAGCATCCGCCTCGCCGACGGCCGCCTGACGACAACCATCACCTCGATCGAGAAAACTGAGCCCACCAAGGATGTAGCCGATGACTGATGACGACAAGAACCTGTCCTACGAGCAGGCCCGCGAGGAGCTGGTCGAGGTCGTCCGCAAGCTCGAGACCGGCGGCATCACTCTCGAGGAGTCCCTGGCCCTGTGGGAGCGCGGCGAGAAGCTCGCCACCCTGTGCCAGGAGTGGCTCGACGGCGCCAGGAAGAAGATCGACGCCGCCATCACCGACGACTGACCTCGCTTCGCGACCAACACAGCCCCGTCGAGCGCGGATGGGACTGTGTTGGCCTCGACACGCCTCCGCCTAGCGGCTCCGGCGGCTCGACCAGCGGTGGGCCGCTACTTCTTCAGGGGCTCGGTGGTGATGAGGGCGAGGTAGTCGCGTACGTCCGCGTCCTTGGGGCCCCAGAGCATCAAGGTCTGGCCGTCGACCTCGGCCGAGTAGCCGGTGTCGCCGCCGGAGTCGGACCATTCGGTCCAGGTGTCGGCGAGCTCGGTGTCGATGCTGACCTCGTCGCCCTTCTTGGCCTGGGTGTCGACGTTCTTCTGAGCCAGCGCCTGCGCCGAGCGGGAGGAGAGCTCGAGGCCGACGTAGGAGGTCTCGCCCTTGACGAACGACATCGTCCAGGCCGGCTCCCCGCCGCCCTGGTAGGACGGGTCGGTGTTGGCGTACCAGCCCGAAGGCAGCTCGCGCGGGTAGACGACGTCGAGGTCGGCGACCTGGGCGCTGCGTACGGCCTCGGCCCAGTCGGCCTTGTAGGTCTCGTTGGCACCGCTGACCTCGCGCTCGAGGTTGCCGCGCCACTGCACGATCAGCACGATCGGGACGACGAGGACGAGCAGGAAGATCATCGACCCGATCAGGGCACCGAACGTGCGTGGGTAGCTGCGTGCCGGGGTCTCCGGCTGCTCGCCCGCCGGCTGACTCGACGGCTGGGCCTGCTGCTGGTCGGTGTCGCTCACGCCCTCCATGGTCCCACGCGGTCGATGCACCCTCGAATCGCGGCTTTTCCAAGCCCAGACGCCAGAGCAAATTGTTCCGCAGATGAGGGGATATCGCGCATGATCGAACCGCAGATGCGATACTCCTCCGGTGACCACGTACCGCATCGCCGAAGCCGCCGATCTCCTCGGCGTCAGCGACGACACCGTGCGTCGCTGGGTCGATGCGGGGCGGATCGAAGCAACCACCGAGAACGGTCGCGCGGTCATCGATGGCATCGTCCTGGCCACGCTGGCCTCGGAGCTGGCCGATGCGCCCAACCCGGACCGGGCGAAGGCGGTCAGCGCCCGCAACCGGATGCTCGGGATCGTCACCAGGACCACCGTCGACACCGTGATGGCCCAGGTGGAGATGGTGTGCGGTCCCTATCGGATCGTCTCGCTGATGAGCGCCGAGGCCGCCATTGAGCTCGGGCTCGAACCCGGCGTCAGCGCCGTGGCTTCGATCAAGTCAACCAACGTCATAGTGGAGCGCCCATGATCACGAACACGAAAATCTCTGCCGCTGTCGCCGTGACAGCCCTCCTCGCGCTCGCCGGGTGCGGCAGCGGGAGCAGCGGTGAGGAGGCGCAGGACAAGGAGCTGACCGTCTTCGCGGCGGCCTCGCTGACCGATACGTTCACCGAGCTCGCCGAGGAGTTCGAGAAGGACCACCCCGGCGTGAAGGTGACCACCAGCTTCGGCGGCTCCTCGGACCTGGTCGCCCAGATCCAGGACGGCGCCCCGGCGGACGTCTTCGCCTCGGCCGACACCAAGAACATGGACAAGCTCGGCGACCTGGCCACCGACCCGGAGGACTTCGCCTCCAACACGCTCGAGATCGCCACGCCCCCGGGCAACCCGGCCAAGATCGCCGGCTTCCAGGACCTCGCCAAGTCCGGCACGAAGGTCGTCGTCTGCGCGGTCGAGGTCCCCTGTGGCAACGCGACCGCCCAGATGGAGGAGAAGACGGGCGTCGACATCAAGCCGGTCAGCGAGGAGCAGTCGGTCAGCGACGTGCTCGCCAAGGTCACCTCCGGTGACGCCGACGCCGGACTCGTGTACGTCACCGACGTGACCGCCGCCGGAGACACCGTGACGGGCGTCGAGTTCGCGGAGTCCGACCAGGTCGTGAACACCTACCCGATCAGCACCCTCGACGGCGCGGACGACGCCGACCTCGCCCAGGAGTTCGTCGACCTGGTGCTCAGCGAGGCGGGACAGAAGGTGCTGAGCGATGCCGGCTTCGGCCAGCCCTGATCTTCTCGGGAGGTCCAGACGGACGGACCGGCAGCGGGGGGCCGGTCCGTCCGTCGGTATGCCCCGCTGGCTGTGGCTCCCGGCGGCACTCGCCGCGGCGTTCGTCATCGTCCCGCTCGCCGCGATCATCCTCCGCGTCGACCTGGCGAGCTTCCCCGCACTGATCACCTCGCCCTCCGCGCTGGAGGCGCTCTGGCTCAGTCTGCGCACCGCGGCGGCCAGCACCGCGTTGTGCATCCTCCTCGGCGTACCTCTTGCGACCGTGCTCGCCCGCACCGACTTCCCGGGCCAGGGCCTGCTGCGCTCCCTGGTGCTGCTCCCGCTCGTGCTGCCGCCGGTCGTCAGCGGCCTGGCCCTGCTCTACACCTTCGGTCGCCGCGGCCTCCTCGGCCAGTCGCTGGACATGGTCGGCTTCCAGATCACGTTCACCACGCTCGCCGTGGTGTTGGCGCAGACGTTCGTCGCGCTGCCGTTCCTGGTGATCAGCCTCGAGGGCGCGCTGCGCACCAGCGGCACCCGCTACGAGGCGGTCGCGGCCACGCTCGGCGCCCGCCCGACCACCGTCTTCCGGCGGGTCACCCTCCCTCTGGTCGGTCCCGGCCTGCTCTCCGGGTCGGTCCTCGCCTTCGCCCGCTGCCTGGGCGAGTTCGGCGCCACGATCACCTTCGCCGGCAACCTCCCCGGCGTCACGAGCACCATGCCGCTGCAGGTCTACCTGCTCCGTGTCGATGACCCGGACGCGGCGGTCGCGCTCTCGCTGGTGCTGGTCGTCGTCGCGGTCGCCGTGATCGGCTTCGCCCGGCACGGGAGAGCCCTATGAGCAGGCTTCATCTGCGGGCAGTGATCGCGGAGCGCGGCATCGACGTCACCCTCGACGTCGCCGCCGGCGAGACGGTCGCACTCACCGGTCCCAACGGCGCCGGCAAGTCGAGCATCCTCGGCGTGATCGCCGGACTCCTCCGTCCCGACGAGGGAGAGGTACGCCTCGGCGACCGCGTCCTCGGCTCCACTCCCCCGCACGCCCGCGGGGTCGCGCTCCTGGCCCAGGACCCGCTGCTCTTCCCGCACATGTCCGTGCTCGCCAACGTCGCCTTCGCACCCCGCGCCCGCGGCGTACATCGTCGGCAGGCCAACGAGCTCGCCACCCGCCACCTCACCGAGATCGGTGCCGAGACGCTCGCCGGGCGCAAGCCGTCCCAGATCTCCGGCGGCCAGGCCCAGCGGGTCGCGGTGGCCCGGGCGCTCGCCGCCGACCCCGAGCTGCTCCTGCTCGACGAGCCGATGGCCTCGCTCGACGTCGACGTACGTCCTGCGCTGCGTCAGACACTCCGCGAAGCCCTCGCGGACCGGACCGCCATCATCGTCACCCACGACGCGGCCGACGCCCGTGCGCTCGCCGACCGGGTGGTGGTGATCGAGCACGGTCACATCGTCGAGGACGGCCCCACCGAGCAGGTTCTGGAGCACCCGCAGTCGGGCTTCGCTGTGAGGCTTGTCTCTGGATCGATCAAGTGACACCGTGGCCGCTCCATCGCGCCCGGCCGATAGATTGACCCCTATGAACGACACCCAGCCGCTCGGCGTCGCCCCCACCGCTCCTGACCGCAACCTGGCCCTGGAGCTGGTGCGCGTGACCGAGGCAGCGGCGATGGCCGCCGCTCGCTGGGTGGGTCGTGGCGACAAGAACGGCGCCGACGGTGTCGCGGTCAACGCGATGCGCACGATGATCTCCACGGTCGCCATGAACGGCACCGTCGTCATCGGCGAGGGCGAGAAGGACAACGCCCCGATGCTCTACAACGGCGAGCAGGTCGGCGACGGCACCGGACCCGATTGCGACGTCGCGGTCGACCCGATCGACGGCACCACCCTGACCGCCAAGGGCATGAGCAACGCCGTCGCGGTGATGGCGGTCGCCCCGCGCGGCAGCATGTACGACCCCAGCGCCGTCTTCTACATGGAGAAGCTGGTCACCGGCCCCGAGGCCGCCGACGTCGTCGACATCCGCCTGCCGGTCGCCGAGAACATCGCCGCGGTCGCCAAGGCGAAGGACACCAAGGCCTCCGACATCACCGTGATCGTGCTCGACCGTCCGCGCCACGACAAGATGGTCGAGGAGATCCGCGAGACCGGCGCCCGGATCAAGTTCATCGTCGACGGCGACGTCGCCGGCGCGATCTCGGCCGCCCGTGCCGGTTCCGGCGCCGACCTGCTGATGGGCATCGGCGGCACTCCCGAGGGCATCGTCGCCGCGTGCGCGATGAAGGCGCTCGGCGGCACCATCCAGGGCCGGCTGTGGCCCAAGGACGACGCGGAGCGCCAGCGCGCCCTCGACGCCGGCCACAACCTCGACCCCGACTTCGTGCTCCACACCGACGACCTGGTCACCGGCGACGACTGCTTCTTCGTCGCGACCGGCATCACCGACGGCGACCTGATGCGGGGCGTGCAGTACCTCCCCCACGGCGCCATCGTCACCGACTCCCTGGTGATGCGCAGCCGCTCGGGCACGATCCGCAAGGTCACCTCGGAGCACCAGCTCGCCAAGCTCCAGGCCTACAGCGCCATCGATTTCTGAGCCTCGCCCGGCGCTTGCGCCGGGCGAACGCGAAGAGATCG
>NZ_JBHVGB010000255.1:0-6059 GCF_042801335.1 Nocardioides sp. NPDC057577
CGGCTTCGCCGGCCGCTATCGCGGTCCTTGACACCGGCGCCCGTCGAGAAAGATTTGGCTGGCTATCGGGGCGGCGGCCCGGGTGTGGCGCAGCGGAAACTTGTCGGGATCAGTGGGGCTTGTGGGGTGGAGAGGTGGCCCTATGGGCCACTTACCATCCACAGGAACGATGCTGTTCGCTTGCCGCAAAAATGGCCTTTGAACAGGGAAAATGGGTGGTCATGAAGGGCGGGTGAGCGTAGAATCAGAGACATCACAGCACACCTCTGAAGGGAGGGAAGCGATGAGTCTGGAACGCGGGACCGACCACTGGGGCTCCAATCCTGGTGGTGCGATCGACGCCGAACTGGCCGCCATCGAGTCCTCCCTCGACAAGCTGCTGACCGGGGACCCGGCCTATTGGCGCACCGGTCAGAAGAAGGACCGCCTGGCCCGGCTGGAGAAGATCCACGCCAAACAAGCCGCGTTGAAGCTCCGGGTCCTCGCGTCTGCTGGTGATATCGCGGAGGAGACCGGCGCGAAGGATGCGTCGGGGTGGATGCGGAGCGAGTTGTTGGTCGACAAGGGGGTGGCTCGCTCCCAGATCAAATTCGCTGCCGGCCTCGCGAAGTACGACCTGGTCGCTGCTGGTCTGGCCGAGGGTGTGGTGTCCCAGGACAAGGCCCGGGTGATCACGAAGGCCCTCGATGTCATCGAGTCCGACCCCGCCGCCAGTGCCGAGGACCTGATCCTGGCCGAGAAACTCCTCGTGGACTACGCCAGCCAGTTGACGGCCAACGAGCTCAAGATCGCCGGACGACGCATCCTGGCGGAGGTCGACCCGGCCCGGTTCGAGGCCTCTGAGGCCCAGGCGCTGCAGCGGGAAGAGGAGCACGCCCAACGGCGCACCTTCTACTCCTCCCGTGACAACGGCGACGGCACTATCGACATCCACGCGAGGGTCTCCCGCGCGGTCGGGATGCGGCTGCGCACGATCCTCGACTCGCTGGCGCAGCCGCGGAAGTGGTCCGCGGAGGACAAGGGCCGCAAAGCCCCCTACGACCGGCTGCTGGGTCAGGCGTTCGCCCGGGTTGTCGAGACCTACGACGTCGGCCAGCTGCCCCGCCACGGTGGCCACGCCACCACGGTCTTCATCACCATGAGCGTGGACGACCTCCGCAAGGATCTCGGCACCGCAGCGTTGGGGTTCGACGGCGAGAAGATCACCGCCGCCGAGGCCCGCCGGATGGCCTGCAACGCGAACCTGGTCCCGGTGGTGTTAGGCACGGACTCCGAGATCCTCGACCTCGGCCGCACCGCCCGCGTGGCCCACCCGATCCAACACCGAGCATTGCGGCTCCGCGATCAGGGTTGCCAAGCCGAGGACTGCGACGCCCCCGCCGCGTGGACCGAAGCGCATCATCTGAAACCGTGGTCCGAAGGCGGCAAGACCGACATGGCCAACATGGTCCTGCTGTGCCCCAGCGACCATCGCCGCATCCACGACGCCGGCTCTGAGTATGAGCGGCTCCCGGACGGGCAGATCCGGTTCGCCCGACGTACTCGAACTGGCTGACCCGGGTCGATCGATCCCGTGGCTGCAGCCGCACCCGCAGCGTGTGTCCTGGCACAGCGGCGTGTCGCCGCTGCAGGTCGCGGGGCCGCCGGGCTCGTCGCTCCTTCAGGAGGACCGGATTCGGACCATCCGTAACGGGTCGGCGGCCCCAACCATCCGAGACACATCAACCCACCAAATCCGAAGATGAGCCGACGGTGAGAGAGGATGGAAGCATGCGCGTCCACATCGGCTGTGACCACGCCGGTCTCGAACTGAAGTCCCACCTGATCAACCGTCTGACCGAGCTCGGCTACGAGCCTGTCGACCACGGCCCGTTCGTCTATGACGCACTCGACGACTACCCGGTCTTCTGCATCCGGGCGGCCGAGGGGGTGGCCCGGGACCGGGAGCAGGGGCTGGACAGCCTCGGCGTCGTCATCGGTGGGTCGGGCAACGGTGAGCAGATGGCGGCCAACAAGGTGACCGGCATCCGCTGTGCGCTCGCGTGGAGCGAGGAGACCGCCAAGCTCGCCCGTGACCACAACAATGCCCAGGTGGTCGCGGTGGGCGGCCGGATGCACAGCCTCGAGGACATGACGAAGTTCGTCGAGATCTTCCTGGCCGAGCCGTTCAGCGAGGACGAGCGGCACGTCCGCCGCATCGACCAGCTCCACGCCTACGACGCCGACGGCGTACGTCCGCCGCTTCCCGACTCGGCCAAGGGCCTGGGGCCGGCCGAGGACCAGGACTGATCCGGGGATGCCCGAGGGGCACACCCTCCACCGTCTCGCGCTCGACCTGAGCGATGCCTTCGCCGGCGAGCAGGTCCGGGTCAGCAGCCCGCAGGGCCGGTTCGCCGACTCCGCCGCGCTCCTGGACGGTCAGGTCGTCTCCGGCGCCGAGGCGTGGGGCAAGCAGCTGTTCCTCGAGTTCCCGGGGGAGCAGTACGTCCACGTCCATCTCGGCCTTTACGGCAAGCTCGACCTGAAGCCCTACTCCACCGAGCCGCCGCTCCCGGTCGGCCAGGTCAGGCTCCGGGTGACCGGCAGCGAGACGTACGCGGACCTGCGAGGCGCCAACACGTGCAACCTGGTCACCACGGCCCAGCGTGACGCCGTGGTCGCGAAGCTCGGACCGGACCCGCTGCGCGACGACGCCGACCCGGGCCGGGCGTGGCTGCGGATCAGCCGTAGTCGTACGACGATAGGCGCGCTGCTGATGGACCAGTCCGTTCTGGCGGGGGTCGGCAACGTCTACCGGGCCGAGGTGCTCTTCCGGCACCGGATCGACCCGATGCGCCCGGGCAACACCCTGCGCAGGCAGCAGTGGGACGCCATCTGGGACGACCTGGTCGAGCTCATGAAGCTCGGCGTCCAGCGGAACCGCATCGACACCGTCCGCGACGAGCACACCCCCGAGGCGATGGGTCGTCCGCCACGAAAAGACGACCACGGCGGCGAGGTCTACGTCTACCGCCGCCACGGCCAGCCGTGCCTGGTGTGCGGCACGAGCGTACGCACGACCGAGCTGCAGCAGCGCAACCTGTTCTGGTGCCCGAAGTGCCAGCGCACCTACCGGCCCCGGACGACCGTAAAGAAGTAGCCCGCACTACTCTCCGGCCTGCGAGAACGACCACGCAGCTCCCCCCTCGAGACCTAGAGTGAGGCCATGTCGAGCCATGCCTTCGCGGACCGTCTGCGAAGCAACGCCCTCCGCCGCAGACTCCGCGACCCGGAGCTGCGAGCGGTGCTGTGGCTCGGCCCGCTCACGATCCTCCTGACGGTCCTCGCGGCGGCTCAGACAGGCTGGCTGCAGGTGGTCCCGGTGGCGGTCCTCACCGTCCCGCTGCTGCTCGGCGGGGTGCTGCTCGGGCCGCGTACGTTGAGCTGGTTCGTCGTCTTCGTGATGGTCATGATCGTGGTCGCCGCGAGCCGCCTCACCCTCTCCGACCGGGACGCCGTCGCCATCGGCGTTCACTTCATGCTCGGCTTCATCCTGCTGTTCGTCGGGGAGCGCCGCACCGACCTCGGGGTGGGTGGTCTGAGCAACGAGGTGATGCTCCGCGACCTGACCCGCAAGCTCGACCAAGGCGCGATCCCGCCGATGCCTCCCGGATGGCTCGCCGACTCGGCGGTCCTGCCGGCCGGTGGCACCCAGTTCGCCGGCGACCTCGTGGTCGCCGTGCGGGTCGAGGACCGGCTCGAGATCGTCGTCGTCGACGTCTCCGGAAAAGGGGTGCGCGCCGGCACCCGGGCGCTCCAGCTCTCCGGTGCGTTCGGGGGCCTCCTCGGTGCGCTCCCGCCGAGCGAGTTCCTACCCGCCGCCAACCGCTACCTGATCCGCCAGGACTGGCAGGAGGGCTTCGCGACCGCGGTCTACCTCTCGATCGACCTGACCAACGGTGCGTACGAGATCCGCTCGGCCGGCCACCCGCCCGCCCTCCTGCGCCGCGCCGCGACCGGCCGCTGGGAGGAGGCCGAGAGCAACGGTCCGGTGCTGGGGCTCATCGACGACGTCGAGTTCGACGCCTGCGAGGGAGTGCTCGGGGTGGGCGACATGGTGATGCTCTACACCGACGGTGTCGTGGAGGCGCGAGGCGTCGACCTCGAGCACGGCATCGGCAACCTGGTCGCCACCGCCGACCACCTCGCGGTCACCGGACGCGGTGGCGGAGCGCGCCGTCTGCTCGAGGGACTGAGCGCCAGCTCCGACGATCGCGCGCTCGTCGCGGTCGGGCGAAGGTGACCCGGCCGACCCCGCGAACCGGCCGGTAGGGGAGCCGGTTACAGGTGTGAGCCAGATCTATGGCAGGATTTCGCAGGTCGCACGAGGGCGCTGGCTCTCGCGTGCGCGGATGTAGCTCAATGGTAGAGCCTCAGTCTTCCAAACTGATTACGCGGGTTCGATTCCCGTCATCCGCTCCAAGTGCCATTCCCGCTGATTGGGGAGGGGCCCTTGACGGGGCGTAGCGTAGTGGCTAGCGCGCCTGCTTTGGGAGCAGGAGACCGCAGGTTCGAGTCCTGTCGCCCCGACATTTCATAGCCCTGCACGCGACATCATTCTCAGAAACAAACGACAGGAGACACCCTGTGAAGAGCGCCGTCGAGACGTTGAGCCCGACCCGGGCCAAGCTGACCGTCGAGGTGCCCTTCGAGGAGCTCAAGCCGAGCCTCGACGCGGCGTACAAGCAGATCGCCAAGCAGATCAACGTCCCCGGCTTCCGCCGGGGCAAGGTCCCGCCCCAGGTGATCGACAAGCAGGTCGGCCGCGGTGCGGTGCTCTCCGAGGCGGTCAACAACGCCCTCCCGCAGATGTACTTCGAAGCCCTCCAGGAGAACTCGCTCGAGCCGCTGGCGCAGCCCGAGATCGAGGTCACCAAGCTCGAGGACAACGAGACGCTGGAGTTCACCGCCGAGGTCGACATCAAGCCGGAGATCACGCTGCCCGACTACGAGGGCATCGAGGCGAAGGTCGACGACATCGAGCTCACCGACGCTGACGTCGAGGAGCAGATCCAGGCGATGCGCGAGCGCTTCGGCACCCTCAAGGACGTCGAGCGCGCAGCCGCCGACGGCGACTTCGTGGTCATCGACCTGAAGGCGACCAAGGACGGCGAGGACGTCGAGGGCGCCGAGGCCGTCGGGATGAGCTACCAGGTCGGCAAGGGCGGCATGCTCGACGGCCTGGACGAGGCCATCGCGGGTCTCTCCGCCGGCGAGTCCACGGACTTCAAGAGCACCCTCGTGGGCGGTGAGCTGATCGGCCAGGAGGTCGACGTCAACGTCACCGTCAACCAGGTGCAGGAGCAGGAGCTCCCCGCCTACGACGACGACTTTGCCCAGCTCGCCAGCGAGTTCGACACCGTCAAGGAGCTCGAGGAGGACGTCCGCGGCCGCCTCGGCAACGGCAAGCGCCTCGAGCAGGCCGCCGCCGCCCGTGACGCCGTCCTCGAGGCGCTCCTGGCGCAGATCGAGATCCCGCTGCCGGAGAGCATCGTCACCGACGAGCTCAACGCGCGCCGCGAGGGCATCGAGCAGCAGCTCGGCTACGCCGGCCTCACCTTCGAGAAGTACCTCGAGGACGAGGAGCAGACGATCGAGGAGTTCGAGGCCGACCTCGAGCGCCGCGTTCGTGACGCCGTCGCCGCTCAGATGATCCTCGACCAGATCGCCAAGGAGAAGGAGATCGGGGTCGAGCAGCAGGAGCTGACCGAGCACATGATGCGCCGTGCGCAGCAGTCCGGTCAGGACCCGCAGGAGTTCGTCAACCACATGCTCGAGCACAACCACGTGCCCGAGCTGGTCCAGGAGATCCTCCGCGGCAAGGCACTCGCCCAGCTGGTCGAGGCCGCCAAGGTCACCGACGAGTCCGGCAACCACGTCGAGCTGAAGAACCTCCGCCCCGACGGCACCATCGGCGAGGACGAGCCCGAGGCTGAGGCTGAGGCCGAGGCTCCCGAGGAGACCGAGAAGGCAGACGCCTGATCACCCCTGACGTACGTCACAGCGCCCCTGCCTCGCGG
>NZ_JBHVGB010000256.1:0-6024 GCF_042801335.1 Nocardioides sp. NPDC057577
GGTCCGGGTGAGCGCCGGGACCGCGCGCCCGTCGCGCCAGGGGCTGTCGCGCGGCGGGGTGGTGCGCCATATGTTCGCGACGCGCACCCCGGCGGTCGGCCAGGGGGCCGACCGCTCCGCCCGGGCGACCTGCCAGCCGCGGTCGAGGAGCGCGCCGAGGCCGAAGCGCGCGGTGTCTCCCTCACTGATCGAGTCGGTCGTGATCAGCCCGATCTCGCCGCGGCTGAGAGCAGCGGCCCGGAGCAGGAAGTAGATGACGTAGTCGGCCCGCCTCGTCGTGCCGGCGGCGAGCGTGTGCGCGAGGTAGTCGCGCAGCTCCTGGCCGATCGCGTCCCGCACCCGCTTCACCCCGAGGTAGGGCGGGTTGCCGACCACCGCGTCGAAGCCGCCGCGCGCCATCACCTCGGGCGCGGCCAGCGCCCAGTGGATCGGCCGGACAGCAGGAACGGGCAGGCGCCGGCTTCGGCCCAGCGCCGCGTAGGCCTCCTCGAGCCGTCTCCCCGGCCGACCACCCAACGGCAGCGCGACCGCGACCATGGCATCGGCGTACGCCTTCGGGTCACCGACACCTGCAGGCAGCTCGTCCGTGTCGACGAGCCCGACCAGCGAGTTGCCGCACAGGATCCGGTCGTCGAGGAAGGTCAGCGGGAGCGAGGGGTCCTCGCAGAGCAGCCAGAGGGAGAGCTTGGCGATGTCGACCGCGACCGGGTCGATGTCGGCACCGTAGAGACAGCGAGTGACGACCTCGGCCACGGGCCGCTCGCACGACGACGCCAGATATCGGGCGGAGGCGAGGAGGAAGACGCCGGTCCCGGCGGCGATGTCGACCACGGCCGCGTCGGCGGAGGCGACCGGCGCCAAGGCGTGGGCGACCACCTCGTCGGTGAGCTCGGGCGGCGTGTAGTGGGCGCCGTTGTCGCGCCGCGAGGCGACCTCGAGCAACGCCTCGTAGACGTAACCGATCTCCTCCAGAACCAGATCATCGACTGCGGCCCCATCCAGGAAGAGATAGTTCGACAGCAGATGATCTCGTTTCGGACCATCCGGGCACGACAGCAGCCCCGCGGCGTCCAGTGCGGCGTCGGTGAGCACCATCCCCCGCGCCCGCGCGAACCCCGCCACGACGCTGCGCATCACCGCCGCCACCGCCGAGGGGCCACCACCCAGCTCGGCAACCGCCGACCGCGCTCGAGTGCGCAGTGCCCGGGGCGTGATCACAGGATGAACCATAGAACGCCGGGAGGTTCGGGGAGACGAACCGATGATGAAGAGTGCCGCACCGGGGTGCCCACGTTCACCACAACGTCACGCCGTGCGTACAGAATCCGGCGCATGTCCATCGACTCGGAGCGGCTCGGGCCCCTCCTTCACATCCGGCCCGGCACGGCACCCCGCGTGGCCATCGTCTCCGCGAGCTACGGCGCGGGCCACAACTCGGCCTCCCGGGAGATCTCACGAGCGCTCGGGGAGGCCGGATGCGACGTCGAGATCTTCGACTTCGTCGACCTGATGCCCTGGCGGCTCGGGCACGGGCTGAAGATGGGCTACAAGATGCAGCTCCAGGTCAGCCCCGACTCCTGGGGCACCACGATGAGCCTGGTCATGCCGGGACGCCGGCTCCACAAGCCGTTCAACCAGTTCCTTCGTCTCTCCACGCGCAACCTCACCGAAGCCATGCGCGGCGCCGATCTGGTCATCTCCACCCACCCGTTCTGCTCCCAGGTCATCGGCCACCTGCGCACCAGCGGGCAGCTCACCGTGCCCGCGGTCACCTACCTCACCGACGCCGCGGTCCCGGCCCTGTGGATCAACCCCGGCATGGACCTCAACCTCGCCATCCACGAGGTCGCCGCTCGCGAGGCGCGCATGCTCGGCGGCAACGCGGCCGTGGTCCAGCCGTTGGTCCCGCCGGGCGCGGCGTACGTCCCCGGGAAGGTCTTTCCCGACCCCCTCGCGGACCTCCACCTGGAAGGCCCGCGGGCGCTGGTCACCGGCGGCTCGCTGGGCGCTGGTGCGCTCGAGCAGACCGCGCGCGACATCCTCGAGCACAGCGACATGACTCCGGTGGTGCTCTGCGCGACCGACCCGTGTCTCAAGCGCCGCCTGGAGCGGATCCCCGGTGTCGTCGCGCTCGGCTGGCGCACCGATGTCCGCGCGCTGATGGCGACCAGCGACTGCGTCGTCCAGAACGCCGGCGGCTTCACCTCGCTCGAGGCCCTGGCCTCGGGCACGCCGGTGATCACCTACCGCTCGATCTCCGGCCACGGCGCCGCCAACTCGGCCAACCTGGACCGCGCCGGGCTGATCCCGTGGGCCCGCGACGAGGTCGAGCTCGCCAAGCACCTGGAAGTCGCCGCCGAGTCGCCGCGGTTCAACCGGCTCGCGCTCGGCGTCCCCGACATCGTCCAGCTCCTCACCGACAGCTACGACGAGACCGCCGTGGCCTAGGACCCGAAGAGCCTCGCGGCGTTCTCGTGGAGCACCCCGCGCGCCCACTCGTCTCCGAGCCCGAGCCCCAGGACCCCGTCGACCGCCTCGAGATAGGGATAGGGGATGTTCGGGAAGTCGCTCCCGAACAGCACCCGCTCCCCCAACGCCTTCAGCCGCGGCAGCTCCTCGGCCGGGAACGGCGTCGTCGCCTCGGTGAAGGCGGTGAAGGCCATGGTCGTGTCCAGGTGCACGCCGTCGTACTTCTCCACCAGGTCGAGGAACCGCGAGTAGTCCGGCAGCCCCATGTGAGCGACGATCAGCACCAGATCCGGATAGCGCCCGAGCAACGCCTCCATGCCGGTGGGTCCGGTGAACCGACCCGGAGCGGGCCCGTGCCCGGAGTGGATCACCAGCGGCGTACGCGACTGCGAGAGCACCTCCCAGACCGGGTCCAGCAGCGGCGAGTTGGGGTCGTAGTCGCCGACCTGGACGTGCGCTTTGAAGATCCGCGCGCCCGCCTCGACGGCCTCGCGCACGTAGTCACCGGCCCCCGGCTCCGGGTAGAACGTCGCCGACTGCAGGCAGTCCGGCTTGTCCGCCGCGAACTCCGCACCCCACTGGTTCAGCCACGCCGCCATGCCGGGCTTGTGCGGATAGGTGAGCGCCGAGAAATGACGTACGCCTAGCGACCGCAGCACCCGGAGCCGCTCCTCCTCCGAGTGCCGATAGGCGATCGGCCACGGCCGCCCGGTCAACGGCCCGGCCGCGTCGAAGTAGGCCCACACCTTGTCGAGCATCCGCTCGGGCAGGAAGTGCGTGTGTACGTCGAAGACGCCGTCCAGGCCCAGCGCGTCGAGCCGCGCGCGGAGCTGCGCGGGCTCGTCGGGGGCGATGGCGACCGCAGGAGGATTCACGCAGCCGAACCTACCTACCCGGCGAACGTCTCCGCGATCGCCCGGGCCCTTCCGGGCACCTCGTCGGCGGTCAGCCCCCAGGTCCCCTCGGCGAAGCGCCGGGCGAGCTTGGCGAGCGAGTCGGCGCCCTCGTTGAGCGCCTCGCCGACATGGCCGCGTACCCACTCGAAGGAGAGCCGATCGGACTCGCGGCACAGGTCGTCGTGCATCCGGGTCAGGCCGGCGAGCTCCGCGCGGTGCTCGGTCTCATAGCCCTTCGGCATCGACAGCTCACCTCGGAGCCAGTCCTCGATCATCGCGAGCGCGACCCGCGAGTCGGTCCGGATGGTCAGCGTGCGACGGGGCAGCGCCCGCACCGCCTCGGCGATCGCCTGCAGCTCGGCCAGGACCACCAGCGACTGCGGATCGCGGATCCGGGCGTTCGGGACCTGCCGGCCGAAGCCGTGCTGGCCGTCGCCGGCGAGCCATCCCCAGCCGATGAATCCACGATGCGCCGACCCGTCGGTCGCCACCACCAGCGGCGGCAGCGGGCCGGCCCGATGGATCGCCAGCGCTTCCACCGCCTCCGCACGGATGTCGGCGTCCGCGTCGGCGAACGGCACCACGGTGACCCCGGGATAGGCGTCCGCGATCTCGTCGGTCAGCATCCAGAACCGCGCGTTGGACGGCAGCGCGACCACGACCTGCACCGGCGCGTACGACTCCAGCGAGTCGTACGCCGCTCCGACGGCCGCGATGATCGCGTCCTCGATCCCCCGAGCGCCCAACGATCCCGCCGCGTGCAGCCCTGGACCGACCAGAACCCAGTCCCACTTCTCAGCGTCGCTGCGCTCCTTGACGACGATGAAGCAACGCACCACAGACCTCCTGACCCGCCCGAACAAGTCGCTCTCGACGTTACCGGGCGGCCCCTGAGAAAGAGACCGCGGCGTCAGGATCCGGACACCACCGACCGGAACGGTCAGACCAGCCCGAGCTCCCGGGCGCGTACGCCCGCCTGGAACCGGGACGAGGCGCCGAGCGCCTCCATGAGCTCGGCGACCCGGCGCCGGTAGGTGCGTACGCCGAGCCCGAGCGTGCGGGCCGCAGCCTCGTCCTTGACGCCCCGGCCGAGCAGGTCGAGCACCTGCGGCGCGATGTCGCGCAGCTCGGCGATCCGGGCGTCGTAGGCGTCCACCGTGGTCGCCGACCGCCAGGCCGCGTCGAAGAGGGAGGTGACGCCCTGGACCACCTCGGGCTGGGTGACGATGCTGAAGCTGCGCTCACCCAGGCGCCGGTCGCCGGCGAGGATCGCGACCCGTCGGTCGATCAGGATCGTCTCGTTGATCTCGTCGGGAGTGATCCGGATCTGGGCGCCGCGGGTGTCACGCATCTCGCGCAGATGGGCGGCGGAGACCGGGTCGAGCAGCACGTTGGGCCGGTAGACCTTCCGCAGCCGCGCCCCGCCGCCGGCGCGCCCGCACAGCGCGGCCCTGATGCCCGCCTCGGTCCGCGCGGCTGACCAGGTGCGCAGGTCGATCGCGGCACAGGCGATGTCGGTGGCGGCCGCGAACAGGTGCGAGGTGCGTCGCACGAGCTCCTCCTCGCCACGTACGACGGCGACGGTCCCGCCCGCCCGGATCGTCCCCACCATGTTCGTCACGGCATCGATTCTGCCCCGGCCATCAAGGCGCGCTCGGCGATCGGCAACAACCTGCCAAGGGCGTGAGTACGCGGCGACCAGTCGCGACGCTGGAGAGCATGACGACGAACCACATCACCGCCGGAGCCGCCGGCACCTGGCAGCTCGGCGACAAGCGGATCAACCGGATCGGCTTCGGCGCGATGCGCCTGATCGGCAACCTGTCCACCCCGGTCGCCCCCGATCGTGAGAACGCGATCACGCTGCTCCGCCGCGCCGTCGAGCTCGGCGTGAACCACATCGACACCGCGGCGATCTACTTCACCCCGACGCGCTCGGCCAACGAGCTGATCGCCACCGCTCTCCAGCCGTACACCGGTGACCTGGTCATCGCGACCAAGGTCGGCCCCACCCCGCGCGGCCGCGACGGCGCCTGGGAGTCCGAGCCACGACCCGAGCGTCTGCGCGACCAGGTCGAGGAGAACATCCGCCAGCTCGGCCTGGACCACCTCGACCTCGTGAACCTGCGCTGGGGAGTCGGACGCGAACGCGGCACCGGGTCGATCGCCGACCACTTCGGCGCCCTGCTCGACCTGCGCGAGGCGGGCCTGATCGAGCACGTCGGCCTCTCCAACATCGGCGCCGAGCAGCTCACCGAGGCGCTCGCGATCGGACCGGTGGCCTGTGTACAGAACCAGTACGGGCTCACCACCCGTCGCGAGGACGACGCACTGCTGCGGCTGTGCGGCGAGCACGGGGTCGCGTTCGTGCCCTTCAACTCCATCGGCGCCGCCGTCGCCGGCGCGGTCCCGGGAACCGCCCCCGACGAGAACGGTCGCGACGTCGTCGAGGCCGTTGCCGAGGCGCACTCCGCGACCCCGTCCCAGGTACGCCTCGCCTGGACGCTCCACCAGGGCCCGCACGTGCTCACCATCCCCGGCACCGCCGACCCCGCCCACCTCGAGGAGAACATCGCGGCCGGCGCCCTCCGGCTCACCGACGAGGAGGTGGCCAGACTGAGCCTGGCCGGGTTGTGAAGCTGAGAGTGGTCTATAGGCC
>NZ_JBHVGB010000257.1:0-6014 GCF_042801335.1 Nocardioides sp. NPDC057577
AAGCCCGGGCGTTCCGCGATTTCGTACCGGCCGGCTGAATTGCCGATGCGGCGCAGATGAATGCCGTTTAGCCTGCCCTGGATGCTGCCGGGCGGGCGTCGCCTCGGGCCGGCCCACCGGTGGCGATCTGTCCCCGATCGATGTCGTCGCCAGATTGAGAGTGAGCCCCACGATGAACGTGCCCATCAGGACTCGGATCGCGGTGTCGTTCGCCGCTGTCGCCATGCCCCTTCTCGCCGCGTGCGGTGCCGGATCGGAGCCGGGCGCAGCCTCATGCCCGGTGGAGGAGGCGGCAGTCAAGACGGCAGAGGCGGCAGTCACGCCGCTGCAGGCCGAGGTCGAGAACGTGGAAGCAGTGCTCGCCGAGGCGTCGGCCGCAGCGGAGAAGGCGGGGGCAGAGGCCGACAAGATCGGCGAAGAAGCCGACGCCGCGAGCATGGGCACCAGCGCTGAGGATGCTGCTGCGTTCGCGGACATCATGGCGAAGTCGGCGGAGCTCACCGCGAAGGCTGCCGAACTCACCGCCGAGGCGGCAAAGGCGGAGGCCGCCGTGGCGGCGGCGGAGAAGAAGCTCGACGCCGCCGAAGGTGCGGTGACGAAGGCCGAAGACGCGTTGGCCACCTGTCAAGGAGACTGATCGCCGGCCGACCCACCTCGTCCAGGCCTGGCCACTTCCGTTCATGTGTGTGGAAGTTGCAGGCGGTGAGGGCCGGCGCTCGACCAACGGTCAGGCTACGGCAGCGTCTTGATCAGCCACTCGACGTACCCGGTGATGTCGGTGACGACTCCGGGAGCGGCGGCGTTGGCCTGGGTGACGGTCTTGCCGAGGAGCCGGATGCTGCAGGAGTCGACGGCGCGGTTGGTGTCCCAGCCGGCGGCGAGGTCGGGGAAGCGGGAGGCCAGCTCGGCGCCGCAGATCGCACGTCTCTCGGGGATCGAGGCCCAGCTGCCGTCGTCGGTCGGGGTGGCGCTGGGGCTGGGGCTCGTCGAGGGGCTCGAGCTCGGCTCGCTCGACGGTCGGGCGCCGGCGCTCGGCTTCGGTGTGGTGGCGTGGTGCTTCGTGTTCCCGGGCTTCTTGTCGGCCCGCTTCGTCGCGTTGGGGCCCGGGCGCCCGGACTTCGGCTCGGCATGCGCGGGCGCGGCGGCGAGCTCGATGTCGTCGCCGCCGTAGGGGCTGTCGGCGTAGCCCTTGGCGATCTTCAGGACGGTGGAGACGTACGCCTGGCTGCGGTTGTAGCGGGTGAGCGCGGCCTGCTTCCCCTTGTCGGTGGAGACGTCGTCGTCGCCGGAGCAGAGGTAGACGGCGGCGGCGAGGGCGGCGTCGTCGATGTCCTGCGGGTCGCGTACGCCGTCGCCGTCGCCGTCGACGGCCACCAAGGGCCAGGTCGAGGGGATGAACTGCATCGGGCCGACGGCCCGGTCGCCGCTGGTGAGCTTGTCGACCGCGCCGGCATCGGTGTCGGGCGCCGGGTCGCCGGCGGTGGTGGTCAGCGTCGGGCCGTAGATGGCGGGAGAGGCCTTGCCCGAGTCGTCGAGCCGGCTGCTCTTGAGGCGCCCGTGGTCGGACTCGACCATCCCGACGGCGGCGAGCAGCGTCCAGTCGAGGGCACAGGCCCGGTCGGCGGTGGTGACGACGGCGGCCGCACGCTGGTAGGCGGCCAGCGCCGGCATCGGGATGTCGCTTCCCTGCGCCATCGCGACTGCGATCGTGCCGGTTCGGGCGCCCTTGCGGGCTCCTTGTGCGGGCGCGGGCTCGGTGACGCTCGCGGGCTGGTCGATCGCCGACGTCACCAGGGTCTCGCCGCCCGGCAGCGTCACGGGCTGGACCGGATCGAACCCGGCGCCGGTGGCGGCGGCGGTCCACGCCGCCGAGAGCGCTGTCAGCGGCACGAGCGCGGCAAACATGGACAGACGTCGGTTGAACAATTGAGCTCCCTTTGTAAATCCCTGGGGGAGTATGCCAAGAGGAGTGGTGTCCGTCACTCAGGGGGTCTCACTCAGTGGGCCGCCCTGCGCTGATTTCGCGAACCCGCGCGGATCACGGACAATTGACCAGTTGCGAGAGCAACACAGCAGGTGGCAGAGGCCGAAACGTACCAACGGCTTCGTCATGACCACGAGAAGGAAGAGATCTCAAGAATGCCTCCGAAGAAGAAGATCGCAGCGCTCGTCAAGGTGCAGCTGCAGGCCGGCTCCGCGACCCCGGCCCCGCCGGTCGGTACCGCGCTCGGTCCGCACGGCGTCAACATCATGGAGTTCTGCAAGGCGTACAACGCCCAGACCGAGTCCATGCGCGGCAACGTCATCCCCGTCGAGATCACCATCTACGAGGACCGCTCGTTCACCTTCATCACGAAGACCCCGCCGGCCGCTGAGCTGATCAAGAAGGCCGCCGGTCTGAAGAAGGGCTCGTCCGTCCCGCACAAGGACAAGGTCGGCAAGCTGACCAAGGACCAGGTGCGCGAGATCGCGACCACCAAGCTGCCCGACCTCAACGCCAACGACATCGACGCAGCGATGAAGATCGTCGAGGGCACCGCCCGCTCCATGGGCGTCACCACCGACTGATACGTGGGAGAGCCGCGCTGGCTCGCTAACCACATCTCCTCTTAACTACCAAAGGAATCACCATGCAGCGCAGCAAGACCTACCGCGCGGCGTCGGAGACGTTCGACCAGAACGAGCTGTACGCCCCGCTGGCCGCGATCAAGATCGCCAAGTCTTCCAGCAAGAAGAAGTTCGACGAGACCGTTGACGTCGTCATGCGTCTCGGTGTCGACCCCCGTAAGGCCGACCAGATGGTGCGCGGCACCGTCAGCCTGCCCCACGGCACCGGTAAGACGATGCGCGTCATCGTCTTCGCCGCTGCTCCGGACAAGGCCGAGGCCGCTCGCGAGGCCGGCGCCGACGTCGTCGGTGGCGACGAGCTCATCGAGAAGGTCTCCGGCGGCTGGCTCGACTTCGACGCCGTCGTCGCGACCCCCGACATGATGGGCAAGGTCGGCCGCCTCGGCCGCGTGCTCGGCCCCCGTGGCCTCATGCCGAACCCGAAGACCGGCACCGTCACCCCGGACCCGGCCAAGGCCGTGACCGACATCAAGGGCGGCAAGATCGACTTCCGGGTCGACCGCCACGCCAACCTTCACTTCATCATCGGCAAGGCCTCCTTCTCCGAGGCTCAGCTCGCCGAGAACTACGCCGCTGCTCTCGAGGAGGTGCTTCGTCTGAAGCCGTCCTCCTCCAAGGGTCGCTACCTGAAGAAGGTCACCGTCTCGACCACCATGGGCCCCGGTGTCCAGGTCGACCCCAACCGCATCAAGAACGTCGCGGGCGAGGACGAGGCCTGAGCCTGCGACCCTGTGAGGAACGAACAGGGTCGCAACGCGAAGGGATCGAGCGTGACGACTGAGTGAGGTCGAACGGCGAGCTTGCTCGTCCGTTCGCGCCGAGCGAGGGAGTAAGGCGCCCGAAGGGCGCCAGCGCAGCGGCTGAGCTAGCGAAGCCGCGAAGCGGGTCGAGATCCACGCAGCGGTCTGCATTCGGCGATCCTCAAGTCGCTCTGATGGCCCGCCACCCCGAGGGGTGGCGGGCCATCGTCGTCCAAAGCGTCGTAGAGTGCCCCGCATGAATCTGCGGAAGTTCGCTGCTGTCCTGACCGTTCCTGCCCTGGGGCTGGCGCTCGCCGCCTGCGGTGGCGGCGACGAGGGTGGCACTTCGACGTCGGGTGCGAAGCTGGTCAAGGCCGACACCCTGACCATCTGCACGCACCTTCCCTACAAGCCGTTCGAGTTCAACGAGGGCGGCGAGGTCGTCGGCTTCGACATCGACGTGCTCAAGATCGCGGCGGATGCTGAGAAGCTCGAGACCGAGGTCGTCAACATCGGCTGGGAGACCATCGTCTCGGGCGAGGCGCTCAACTCCGGCAAGTGTGACGTCGCCGCCGGCGCGATGACGATCACCGAGGAGCGGGAGGGGGTCATGGACTTCTCCGAGCCCTACTTCGAGGCGACCCAGGCCCTGATGACCAAGAAGGGCGCGGGCTACGCCTCGCTCGACGACCTCGGCGGCAAGACCATCGCGGTCCAGGAGGCGACGACGGGCGCCGACTACGTCAAGGAGAACGCCCCCAAGGACACCAAGATCATCACGCTCGAGGACTCTGCGCTGATGATGCAGGCGGTCAAGTCCGGCAAGGCCGACGCCGGCGTCAACGACAACGGTCTTCTCTACGACTTCGTCAAGGAGAACACCGACATGGAGATCACGAGTGAGTTCCAGACCGGTGAGGCGTACGGCTTCTCGGTGAAGAAGAACGGCAACGACAAGCTGATCGAGGTGCTCAACAAGGGCATCAACGACAAGGCCGCCTACGACGAGGTCTACAAGAAGTGGTTCGGGGAGGCTGCCGCCCAGTGACGGGCACGGCAGTAGTTCCCAAGAAGCGGATGTCGCCGCGCAAGCGCGCGGCGCTCGTCCGCTACATCCAGTACGCCGTGCTGGTGCTGCTGGTCGTGGTCCTGGCACTGGTCGCGGACTGGGGTGAGATCAGGCGCGCGTTCTTCGACCTGGACATTGCGCGGGCACAGTTCCCCGATGTCATCGTGATCGCCCTCAAGAACACGATCATCTACACCGCGTGCGGCTTCGCCTTCGGGCTCGCGCTCGGCCTGGTCCTGGCGCTGATGCGGCTCTCGAGCGTCGGTCCGTACCGGTGGATCTCGACCGGCATCATCGAGCTCTTCCGCGGGCTGCCGGCGCTGGTCGTGTTCCTGGTGCTCGGACTCGGACTCTCGCTGGCCTTCGGAGTCCAGCTCTCCAACCTCGCCACCGTCACGCTGGCGCTGGGTCTGGTCGGCGGCGCTTACATGGCCGAGACGATCCGGGCCGGCATCCAGGCGGTGCCGAAGGGTCAGTACGAGGCAGCGCGCACGCTGGGCATGACGCACACGCGAGCGATGGTCACCATCGTGCTCCCGCAGGCGTTCCGGGTGATCCTGCCCCCGCTGACCAACGAGCTGATCCTGCTCACCAAGGACTCCTCGCTGGTCTACATCCTCGGGTTGTCGCTGGACGAGTACGAGCTCACCGCCTTCGGTCGCGAGGCGATGAACGCCAACGCCAACCTGACCCCGATGGTCACCATCGCGCTGTGCTACCTGCTGATCACGGTGCCGCTCTCGATCGTCGTACGCCGCATGGAAGCCAAGTCCGGGAAGGCCCGCTGATGACCCAGACGACCTCCGATCGTGGCGCCGCCGCGATCGACGTACAACAGCTGCACAAGTACTTCGGCGACAACGAGGTGCTCAAGGGCATCGACTTCCACATCGGCCGTGGCGAGGTCGTCTGCGTGGTCGGGCCGTCCGGGTCCGGCAAGTCGACGCTGCTGCGCTGCGTGAACATGCTCGAGGAGCCGACCAGCGGCACGATCCTGGTCGAGGGCGAGGAGATCACGGATCCGGACGCCGACGTCGACGCGTTGCGCGCCAGGATCGGGATGGTCTTCCAGCAGTTCAACCTGTTCCCGCACATGACCGTGCTGCGCAACCTGACGGTCGCTCAGGAGAAGGTGCTCAAGCGCGGTAAGGCCGAGTCGCTGGAGATCGCTCGAGCCAACCTGGAGAAGGTCGGGCTCTCGGACAAGGCCGACGCCTACCCGGCTCACCTCTCCGGCGGCCAGCAGCAGCGCGTCGCCATCGCGCGGGCGCTGTCGATGAACCCCGACATGATGCTCTTCGACGAGCCGACGTCCGCTCTGGACCCGGAGCTCGTCGGGGACGTTCTGGCCGTCATGAAGGACCTGGCTGCCGAGGGCATGACCATGATGGTGGTCACCCACGAGATGAACTTCGCCCGTGAGGTCGCCGACAAGGTCGTCTTCATGGACGGCGGCGTGATCGTCGAGGAGGGCCTCCCGGCCGACGTCCTCGGCAACCCCCAGCACGAGCGCACCCGAGCGTTTCTCTCCCGGGTGCTCTGAGGCGTGATGTTCACCGAGGTACCTCGGTGAACAT
>NZ_JBHVGB010000258.1:0-5643 GCF_042801335.1 Nocardioides sp. NPDC057577
GGCTGCTCGACGTGGTCGGCCTCGTCGGCGGCGCGTGCGGCTCGACCGGCTGGGTGACCGCCCACGCGGCCGCGGTCCCGTGGCTCCTCGACCTCTTCCCGCACCAGGCCTGGGCCGACCTGCGCGGCGAGGCGGGCGTCGACCCGCTCGTCGGCTTCTCGCTGGAGGCGGCCGGCTCGGTCCGCGAGCACGAGGACGGGCTGCTCGTACGCGGCCGCTGGTCCGCCGTGACTGGGGCTGCCCAGGCCGGCTGGCTCATCCTCGCCGCCCGGCACAGCTCCGACGGCGAGCCCGGGCCGGTCGGGCTGGTGCTGGTGGAGACCGCCGCGGCGCGCCTCGAGAGCTCGGTGGACGCCGTCGGCCTGACCGCGTGGGGTGCCCAGGACGTACACCTGAGCGACGTGGTCGTGCCCCGTCACGCCTGGGCCGGGGTCGGCGACCGCGCGCCTGCGCTGGCGCCGGTCGGCGCGATCGTCGCGATGGCGCTCGTGGGGTCCGCCCGGGGCGCCCTCGACCTGCATCTGGAGCAGCTGCGGCAACGCGTCGAGCTCACCCAGGCCGGTGAGGAGGTCACCTCCCGCGACCTCTCCCCCGCGCGGGTGGCCCGGGCCGCGTCCTCGCTGGACGCGGCCGCGCTGGTGCTCGGCACGCCCACCGACGCCGACCCGGACGCGCAGGCGCGCAACCCCTTCGACGACCAGCTCTACGCCGTGGAGCGGGCCGTCGAGGCAGTCGGGCTGGTCTTCGCCAGCGTGCGCAGCCATGCCCTCGACAACGACGACCCGGTGGCGCGGCTGTGGCGTGACGTACGGATCGGGGCACATCATGCCCGGGCCCTGGTCAATCGGCTGCGGATGTTGGGGGCGTGACCAGCGCGTCCCGGAGCGCGGCCAGCTCGTCCTCGGCGAGCCCGTGGCGCAGCAGGAACTCGGCGGCGCCGCCGTGGGTGGCGCGGAGGGTCTCGACGAACCGCCTGATCGCTGCAGCCTTGACGCCCATGACGCCCTCGGCGACGGGCGGCAGGTCGCTGTACGCGGGGATCCGGATGAGCCGTTCCCGGACACGATGCTCGCGCTCGGCGGTCAGTGCGTAGTCCTCGACGATCGCCTCGGCCGTCACCCCGACGGCGTCGAGCAGGACCGCGGCGAGGACGCCGGTGCGGTCCTTACCAGCGGCGCAGTGAAACACGACTCCGTGCCGGGCGGGGTCGGCGACGTTCCGGGCGGCCGTGACGATCGAGGCGGCGCTGCCGGCGAGGAGCTGCTCGTAGAGCAGCCCCAGGTCGGTCTTGCGCGTGTCGGGCATGACCACGTCGCGCACCGTCGAGTCGCCCTTGCGGACCGGCAGGTTGACCACCGACAGGCCGGCCTCGCCGAGCAGGCCGTGTCCCTCGCGGGCGGCCTCGTCGGGAAGCCGCAGGTCCAGCAGCGTACGGATCCCGAGGCCGTCGACGAGCAGGGCGACGTCGTCCGTTGTGGCCTGCTGCGGGGTGCTGGCCCGGAAGGCCACGCCGAACCTGGTGCTGCCGCCGCCTTCGACGGGCAACCCGCCGAGGTCACGTACGTTGTCCACTGCCGCCAGCTCGGTCCACCTGCTGCGGCGATCCTCGCCCACCACGCTCATCCGTCCTCCGTCGATCGTCGTCCAGGGTGTCGGCCCCACGATCTCCCGCCGGAACCGGTCTCCTGGCAACCGTCCCGCTCACTGGGAGCGGCGTCCGTCACAGCCCTTCACCGGGCGATGGTTGCCGGACGTGATCGTGAGTGAGAGGAGAGCGCTGTGTCCGACATGGACCTGCTACGCATCGTGGAACTGAAGGGCCGGGTCCGGCTGGACGACGTGGCCACCCCGCTGGGTGTCTCGACCGAGGAGGCCGGCGACCTGCTCGCCGAGGCGGTGTCGCGCGGACTGTGCGAGCAGGCAGGCGCGGCGTACCGGCTCTCCCCCGCCGGCCGCGAGCACCTGGCTGCCCTCCTCGACGCCGACAGGGCGACGGTCGACGGCCCGGCGCTCGCCACCGCGTATGACGAGTTCTGCGAGGTAAACGCCGACCTGAAGGGCATCATCACCGCCTGGCAGATGAAGGACAGTGCCACCCCCAACGACCACACCGACGCGGCGTACGACTCCTCGGTGCTGGAGCGGCTGGCATTCTTGCACACCGCGGTCCTCCCGCTGGTCGGTCGGCTCGGTGAGCTGGCACCACGCCTGGCGCGCTATTCCGCCCGGCTGCAGCACGCCCAGGACCAGATCGCCGCCGGCGAGACGATGTGGGTGGCCCGGCCGATCCTGGACAGCTACCACACGGTGTGGTTCGAGCTGCACGAGGACCTGATCCAGCTCAGCGGCCGCACCCGGCTCGAGGAGGCGGTCGCCGGCCGGGCCCACTGAGGCCTATCTGACGACAGCCGGGTTGAACTCGAGCGGCCCGCCCAGCATCTCCCGGTGCGAGGGCGGGCTGCTGCCGTCGGTGTCGGTGACCCCCAGCTCACGGGCGAGCTCGGCGCCGATGACCGTACGCCCGCTCCAGCGCATCCGCTCCGGGTGCGCCAGCAGCGCCGCGAGGATCCTTCCGGTCAACTCCGGGGACTCGGTGCGCGCCGCGAGCTCCCCATATCTGCCCGGGTCGCGCGCAAGGCCCGCGAGCGTCCGTTCGGTACGCAGGATGCCCATCCACACCGACACCACCGCCACCTGGTGCGGGGCGAGGTCGACGGCCAGGTCGTGCGCGAGCTTGTCGACGCCGGCCTTGACCGAACCGTACGCCGGTCCGTGCAAGTAGCAGCCGCCACCGAAGGACGAGGTGTGCGCGACCAGCCCGCCGCCGACGGTGAGGAGCGGGGCGGCGTGCCAGGCAGCGACGTAGGAGGAGCGCAGCCCGACGTCGAACATCCGCTGGTGCGCGAGCGGCTTCTCCCAGAACGGCCGGTCGTCGGTGAGCCCGTCGGGCAGCGCGATCGCGTTGTTGACCAGGACGTCGAGCCGGCCGTGCTCGCGGCGTACCCGGTCGAAGAGCGCCGCGACCGCGGCATCCTCGGCGTGGTCGCACACGACCGGGATCCCGGCGCCGCCACGGCGGTCGCACTCCGCGGCGGTCCGGGCGATCCCATCCTCGGAACGGCCGGTTACGTACACGGTCGCGCCGGTGGCGGCCAGCGCCGCCGCGATGCCGGCGCCGGCCCCGCGGCTGGCGCCGGTGACCACCGCGACCGTGCCCTTCCCCGTGCCCTTCCCCGTGCCCTTCCCCGTGCCCTTCCCCGTGCCCTTCGCCGGTGCGCTCACCGCTCGAGCGACTCGAAGGCGGCGAGGATGCGTTCGGCGGGAGGCATCGCGACCACCTGGGCGCGGGCGGCGCCGGGGAGCTGCCTCTCGGCCCACCCGGCCAGCCGCCTCAGGAACGGATCGGCGGTCGGGTCCGCGGCGGCGGCCTCGACCCGGCCCTCCCAGACCTGCCCGGTGGCACCGTCGACGGTGATCTCGCGGCCCGCCAGGAGCGCCAGGGCACCGGCCCCGCAGCCCACGACGCAGGGCCGTGCGATCTCCCGGCTGACGACCGCGGCGTGCGATGTCGCGCCACCGTACTCGGTGACGATGCCGCGCGCGGCGAGCATGCCGTGCAGGTCGTCCGGCGAGGTGGTCGAGCGCACCAGGATCACGTCCTCGCCGATCTCGGCGCGGACCTCGGCCTCGTCGGGGTCGGTGACCGCGACGCCGGTCGCGAGACCGGGGCAGGCGGCCTCGCCGGTGACCAGCGGATCGCCGAGCCCGGCACCGGTGCCGGTGGCGAGGACGCCGCGTACGTGCTCCGGGGTCACCCGGCCGACCGCCTCCTCCTCCGTCAGCAGGCCCTCGTCGACGAGGTCGACGGCGATCCGGACAGCCGCTGCGGCCGAGCGCTTGGCGGAGCGGGTCTGCAGCAGCCAGAGCCGGCCGCCCTCGACCGTGAACTCGATGTCCTGGACGTCCCGGGCAGACACCTCGAGGGCCCGCGCGGCGTCCATCAGCCGGGCGTGGGCACCGGGCAGCGCAACGGCCAGCGCCGCCAGCGGCTGCGGGGTCACCCGGCCGGAGACGACGTCCTCACCCTGGCCGCGCGGCAGCCACTCACCGAACGGCTCCCGAGCGCCGGTGCTCGGGTTGCGGGTGAACAGCACGCCGGTTCCGGAGTGGTCGTCGAGGTTGCCGAAGACCATCGCCTGGATGGTGACGGCGGTGCCGAGGTCGCCGGCGATCCCCCGGGAGGCCCGGTACGTCACCGCGCGCGGCGACTGCCAGGAGGCGAAGACGGCGCCGACGGCCGCCCGGAGCTGGTCCCACGGGTCGTCCGGGACCTCGCCCTGCTCGTCGGCCAGGACGGTCTCGCGATACTGCCGCACGAAGCGCTCGCGGGTGTCGCTCACGTACGCCTCGTCGCCGCTCTCCGCGGCGAGCCTCGCGCCGGCGGCCGCGGTCAGGCCGAGGTTGAGGACCGTGTCCATCATCCCGGGCATGCTGACCGGAGCGCCGCTTCGCACCGAGACGAGCAGCGGGTGCCGGTCGTCGCCGAAGCCGCGGCCGGTCTCCTCCTCGAGGAAGGCGATGCCCTGGCGTACCTGCTGCCACACCTCCTCGGGCACGGCTCCCCCGGCGGCGTAGAAGTCGGCGCAGCACCCGGTGGTCAGGGCCACCGCCGGCGGCACCGGCAGACCCTGGGCGCGCATCGCGTTCACGCTCCACGCCTTGCCGCCGATCGCGGCGCGCTCGAGCTCGCAGGTGCCGTCGAGACGGACCACCTCGGAGGCGATGCCCGCCGCCATCTTGTCGATCATGCTGGTGACCATTTCTCTCCTCTGGGAAGCGATTAGAAGACCGTGCCGCTGAGCGCGCCGCCGTCGACGACGAACTCGCTGCCGGTGGAGTAGCCGGACTGGTCGGAGACCAGGTACGCCACGAGCGGCGAGACCTCCTCGGGCCGGCCCCAGCGCGGGATCGGCACCCGGGCGAAGACCTCGGCGCCGTCGGTGTCGCTCTGGCCGGGCGTACGGCCGGTCATCGGGGTGGCGATGCCGCCGGGGTGGATCGAGTTCACCCGGATGCCGCGCGGGCCGAGCTCCTGGGCGGCCGCCTTGGTGAGCACGCGCACCGCGAACTTGCTGGCCGTGTAGGCGCTGAGGCCGGAGGAACCGACGAACCCGTTGATCGAGGACACGTTGACCACAGAGCCGCCGCCCTGAGCCAGCGCATCGGTGGCGGCCTTGAGGCCCAGCCAGGCGCCGGTGAGGTTGATGTCGAGGACCCGCCGGAACTCTTCGACGTCCATGTCGGCGATCGGCCGGAACGTCAGCACGCCGGCGTTGTTGACCAGGCCGTCCAGACCTCCGTACGTGGCCTTCGCCAGCCCGATGACATCGGCCCAGTGCTGCGGCGAGGTGACGTCGAGGTGCGCGAAGACCGCCGACTCGCCGAGCTCGTCGGCGAGCGCCTTGCCGTCCTCGTCGAGGATGTCGCCGATCACGACCCGGGCGCCCTCGGCGACCAGGTGGCGGGCGTGGGGGGGCCCCCCGCCCCCCCCGCCCCCCGGGGGTGTTTCTGCCATGTGGGGGGGCGGTGCCCAAGGTGGTGGGGTGCGGGGGGGGATTAGTGTGTGTAGCGGGCGGGGGCGGG
>NZ_JBHVGB010000259.1:0-5560 GCF_042801335.1 Nocardioides sp. NPDC057577
CGTTCTAACGCGCCGACTCGGCGTGATTTTCGGTCAGAACGCGCCGACTCGGCGGGTCAGCGGTAGAGGAGGTACTGGCGGCGGGTCCGGTCGAAGGGGGCCAGCTCGTCTCGCCAGGCCGCCTCGACCTCGTCGCCGGTGGCGCCGGCATCGATCTGCGTACGCAGCCTGGTCGATCCGGTGAGCTTGTCGATCCAGAACGGCCGGGCGGTGTCCCAGGAGTCCTGGCGCCAGGCGAACTCGGGATAGAGAGACTTGGCCTTGACCAGCATCTCGACGCCGGTGCGGACCGGGTCGAAGCGGTCGCGGTCCTGGATCGTGACCTGCACCCCTCCGCAGACCTGGCCGGCGAACTTGTTGACCGAGGGATTGAAGTACGCCTCCCGGAACGTGACGCCCGGAAGCCCGGCCTCCTCCAGCGCCGCGGCCCAGCGGTGGTCGACGAACGGCGCCCCGATCAGCTCGAACGGCTTGGTGGTGCCGCGCCCCTCGGAGAGGTTGGTGCCCTCGAACATGCAGGTGCCGGGGTAGGCCAGCGCGGTGTCGGAGGTGGGCATGTTCGGGCTCGGCAGGATGAAGTCGAGCCCGGTGTCGGCGTACAACGTCCGTCGCCGCCAACCGGAGACCTGGACGATGTCGAGCTGCTCCAGCCGCCCGCCGGCGTGCTCCTCGAGGAACTCCCCGTCGAAGAACCGGGCCAGCTCACCGACCGACATCCCGTGCTGCTGGACGATCTCGCGGGCGCCGACGCCCGAGGTGTACGCCGCGGTCATCATCGGTCCGCGGGCGGTCCCGCCCACGGGGTTGGGCCGGTCGAGGACCACGAAGCGCTTGCCGGTCGCGACGGCCGCCTGCATCGCCGTCCACATCGTCCAGATGTAGGTGTAGAACCTGGAGCCCACGTCCTGGATGTCGAAGACGACGGTCTCGACCCCGGAGGTCGTGAACAGCTCGGTCATCTTCGCGACGTTCGCGCCGTAGGCGTCGTAGACGGTCAGCCCGGTGCGCTCGTCGACGAAGGTGCCCTCCGAGCCGCCCGCCTGCGCGGTGCCGCGGAAGCCGTGCTCGGGACCGAAGACACCGGCGATCTGGACCGCGCCCGACTCGTGCATCTCGTCGACGATGTTGCGGAGGTTGCCGAGCACGCCGGTGGGGTTGGTGATGATGCCGACCCGATCACCCGACAGCACCGACCAGCCGTCGGCCGCAGCCCGTTCGGCGCCGGTCCGGACGGCCTGGTCTCGCCCGAGCGGCGCGACGGCAGCGCTCGCCGCGCCGGACGAACCGGTGAGAAGCGGTGCCGCTGCGGCGCCGGCCGCGGCAGCGCCGAGCAGACGGCGGCGGTCGATCCTGGGGACTTCAGTGCTCATGGGGCGCTCCTGTGCCGAGGGGTGAGGATCACCTTGCAGGCTAGCCCTGACGGCACCGTTCGGCAGGTGATTTCCCAGGGGCGGCCGCGCTAGCCGCCGTTCGACTGCCGGATGCCCTTGGCCAGCGCGTCGAAGCTGTAGATGAACCCGCCGGCATCACCGGAGACGGTGACGTACGCCTGCTTGGTCCCGGGCCGGATCGCGACGTTGGTCGCCGAGGTGAGACCGGCCCGGTCGGCGACGGGGACGCGGACCGTCGCGAGCGGCCGGCCGTGCCGGGAGAAGACCCGGATGACCGGCTCGCCGTGGGTGGCCTGGTAGATGTTGCCGGCCGCGTCGACGGCGTTGGAGTCGGTCTCGGTCTCGGCGGGGCCGTCGTCGACCTCGGCGACGGTCCGGGCCGCGACGACCGAGGTGCGCGACCGGTCGAGGGCCAGATGGCTGATCCGGTTCTCCCACAGCGTGCTCACGTAGAGCCCGCGATAGCCGCGGTCGAAGGAGATCCCGTTGGGCGCGGCGAGCCCCGAGGCCAGCACTGTCGCGCTCGACCCGTCCGCCGCGATGCGTACGACCCGTCCCACCGGCTCCTTGGCCGGGTCGAGGTAGCCGGTCAGGTCGGTGACGTAGAGATTGCCCTCGGGATCGAAGGTCAGGTCGTCGGGACTCATCGGGCCGCCCTCGACCGGACCGGCGAAGACCGTGCGCGGGTCGGTGCCGTCGGCGGCGACGCTGCGGATCGTGCCCTGGTAGTCGGTCAGGTAGAGCCGGCCGTCGACCGGGCTCCACTGCGCCGAGGTGTAGCTGCCCACCGAGTCGGTGAAGAACCCGGAGACCTCCCGCGACGCGGTGTCGAGCCGCAGCACCTTGGGCGCCGGCGCGGAGGCGACGACGTCCACGAAGTAGAGGGAGCCGTCTGCGCCGAACGTCGGGCCCTCGAGCAGCGTCATGTTCAGCCCGGGGTGCGGGCTGGTCGCCTTCACCACCTGCGACGCGATGATCTCGCGCGGACGTTCCGGGTGCGCCGAAGCCGAGGCAGGAGCGCCCGCGATCACCCCGCTCATCAGGAGGGCGGCAGCGAGGGACGTACGTCGGTTCATCTCGTTCTCCTTCGGATCGTCGACGTGGAAGGTAGCGCATGGATAGTGACCCTCTGGATCCGGATGACCGTTCGTCCCGGCAGATCGACCGTTCGTCGTCGTGTCGGTCGAATTGGGCTGGACACGGGACTCGTATGTGACCAAGGTCACAGGTCGTCCAACCCCACTTCGACAGATCTCGGAGGTGACCCATGCCGTCCTCGTCCAAGGGCTCGTGGATCCTTGTCGGGATCCTCCTGTTCGCGGCAGCAGCGCCGTCGCTCGCGGTGCCGCTGTACGCGAAGGAGGATCCGACGCTCGCCGGATTCCCGTTCTACTTCTGGTTCCAGCTCTTCCTCATCCCCTGCTCCGTCCTGTTCACGACGGTCGCCTACTTCGTCGCCAAGACTGCGTTCCGGCGTGACCGTGCCGCCGCCGGGCGCCCGTGGAAGGAGGGTGGCCAGTGAACGCGGTAGCAGTCTCCGTCTTCGCCTTCCTCTTCCTGCTGGTCACGATCCTCGGCTTCTCCGCCGCGCGCTGGCGCCGGGCGAAGTCCATGGACAACCTCGACGAGTGGGGCCTGGGTGGCCGCGGCTTCGGTACGTTCGTGGCCTGGTTCCTCATCGGAGGCGACCTCTACACGGCGTACACGTTCATCGCGGTCCCCGCGACGCTGTTCGCCGGCTCGGCGGTCGGGTTCTTCGCGGTGCCCTACACGATCCTCGTCTACCCGATCATCTTCGCGTTCCTGCCGAAGCTCTGGTCGGTCTCGCACAAGCACGGGTACGTCACGCCGGCCGACTTCGTCGTCGGCCGCTACGGGTCCAGGTCCCTGGGCCTGGCCGTCGCGGTCACCGGCCTGCTGGCCACCATGCCCTACATCGCACTGCAGCTGGTGGGCATGGAGGTCGTCCTCGAGGTGATGGGCCTGCAGAGCGACTCCTCGAACTGGTTCATCCGTGACCTGCCGCTCTTCATCGCATTCGCGGTGCTGGCCGCCTACACGTACTCCTCCGGGCTGCGGGCGCCGGCGCTGATCGCGTTCGTGAAGGACTCGCTGATCTACATCGTGATCCTCGTGGCGATCCTCTACATCCCGTCGCAGCTCGGCGGCTGGGGCAACATCTTCGACACGGTGCAGAACAGCTTCGACACCTTCAACACCGAGAACGCCGACGCGATCGCCGCCGGCGACGCCGCCCCGAAGGCGCTGTTCCCGTCGCAGGCGGCCGGTCAGTGGGCGTACGCCTCCCTGGCCCTCGGCTCGGCGCTGGCGCTGTTCATGTATCCGCACTCGATCACCGGGGTGCTCTCCACGCGCAGCCGCAACGTGATCCGTCGCAACGCCTCGCTGCTGCCGGCGTACTCGTTCCTGCTGGGGCTCCTGGCGCTGCTCGGGTTCGTCGCTCTCGCGGCCGGGGTCATGGTCGGCGACCCGCCGAACCCGCAGCTCGCGATCCCGCAGCTCTTCGAGGACCAGTTCCCGGCGTGGTTCGCGGGCGTCGCGTTCGCGGCGGTCGTCATCGGTGCGCTGGTGCCGGCGGCCATCATGTCGATCGCGGCCGCGAACCTGTGGACGCGCAACATCTACAAGGCCTACCTGAAGCCCGACGCGACCCCGCAGGACGAGGCCAAGCAGGCCAAGATCGTGTCCCTGATCGTGAAGTTCGGGGCGCTGCTCTTCGTGCTGGCGCTCTCGAAGTCGTACGCCATCAACCTGCAGCTCCTCGGCGGCGTCTGGATCCTGCAGACGCTGCCTGCGATCGTCGTCGGGCTCTACACCCGCTGGTTCCACCGGTGGGCGGTCCTGGCCGGCTGGGCGGTCGGGATGGCGTACGGGACGATCGTCGCGTACGGCGTCTCCTCGCCCACGCAGGAGCACTTCGGTGGACCGTTGGCGCCGTTCCCGGGCACGGAGACGCCGATCTACATCGCGCTCACCGCCTTCCTGCTGAACATCGTCGTGGTCGTCGTCCTGACCCCGATCCTGAGGGCGCTGAACGTGCCGGACGGTGAAGACGCAACCTCGGCTTCGGACTACTCGGTCGACGCCGGAGACGAGGGTGTCGTCGAGGAGCTGAGCTCGACGACGGAGGTCCGCTGAGGGCTGTTGGATCTGATCACAAAGTCCCGCAAACACGTCTCAGAGACGTGTTTGCGGGACTTTCTCCGTATTTCTCCGGGAACTGCAACATCAGCGCATCGACGTACGTAACAAGTACTGAAGGCTCTGATTCGGACCGAACTCGGGAGCGTCCATGGTGAGCAATGAGGCTGTGACGGCCTCGACGAGCAGTCGAGGCCGCGGTGTACGCCGCGCCGCGATCGCTCGTGGCACCGGACGTGACGCGACGATCGAGCGTCGGAGCGAGCAACGGATCCATGCGGGCGATTGGACGCCGGGGGGCGTCGCCCTGCATGGATCTACCACCGGGCGTGAAGCTGGCCAGCCGCCTCAGGCTGCCGATCCGTCCGGTCCGATGAGTGGGGCTATGAGCGTGACCAGGACCTCGCTCGCCCTGCTCGGCGGGACCCCGTCCGCGCCAGCCGCGATCCCCGTGCGCTCGGGCGCCGGGTGCGGGCGCTGACGGGGTCCCGCATTCCCTCAACACCCGAACACGTCAGGAGAACGCGATGAACTCGAAGATCCTCGGGGGCCTTCGGCGATCGGTGGCGGTGACCCTTGCCGCAGGTGGCTTGATCGTCGCCAGTGCCGCGGTTGCCTCCGCCCAGCAGCCGATCAAGGCTCCGGACCGCGGACCCGCGGGTCCGGTGACGGTCTCCGGAGGAGCGGCCGGCAACGACGCCGCGGTGACGGTGACGACCGACGGGGCGACTGTCGTGGTCAGCGGTCGCGCGCACCTCGAGTCTCCGGTCGACCACGCCGCCGATGGTGGTGTCGTCCACCATGACGACGACACCGGCTCGCCGCTGGGTAGCGGTCGCGGTGTGGATCTCGGCACGGACCAGCTCGGATTCGCCGGGGGAGCCACCGGGGACTCTTCGTCCGTGGACATCGTCGGCACCGGCCGTGTCGGGACGGAGAAGCACTACTACGTCCAGGGCGCGCCCTGAGCGATCCTCGCACGAGATGCGTCGGGGCCACCGGGAGAT
>NZ_JBHVGB010000260.1:0-5476 GCF_042801335.1 Nocardioides sp. NPDC057577
TCCTTAGAGAATGCCAAGAGTCTCCGGGACCGGCGGACCGGTCCCGGAGACTCTGTTGGATATCGCCGAGGTTCGCTCAGTTCGCCGATTCGCCCTCGGCGGCAGCCGGAGAAGTTGAGCTCAGCGCGTCGACGCCCGCCTCCTTGCGCTGCTCGGGGGTGATCGGCGCCGGAGCGGCGGTGAGCGGGTCGTAGCCGGCACCCGTCTTCGGGAAGGCGATGACGTCGCGGATCGAGTCGGTGCCGGCGAGAAGGGCGACGACGCGGTCCCAGCCGAAGGCGATGCCGCCGTGGGGCGGGGCACCGAACTTGAACGCGTCGAGCAGGAAGCCGAACTTCTCCTCGGCCGCCTCCTCGCCGATCCCCATCAGGTCGAAGACCCGCTTCTGGACGTCCTCGCGGTGGATACGGATCGAACCGCCGCCGATCTCGTTACCGTTGCAGACGATGTCGTAGGCCCAGGCGAGCGCGTTGCCGGGGTCCTTGTCGAAGCTCTCGACGTCCTGCGGGCTGGTGAAGGCGTGGTGGACCGCGGTCCACTCCCCCGCGCCGACCGCGACGTCACCGGACTCGACGGCCTCAGAGGCGGGCTCGAGCAGCGGCGCGTCGACGACCCACAGGAAGCTCCAGTCGCCGTCCTTGCGAAGGTCGAGGCGGTTGCCGATCTCCAGCCGGGCGGCACCCAGCAGGGAGCGGCTCGACTTGGGCGCACCGGCGGCGAAGAAGATGCAGTCGCCGGGGTTGGCGCCGACGTGAGCGGCCAGTCCGGCGGCCTCGGTCTCGGAGAGGTTCTTGGCGACCGGACCGGTCAGCGAGCCGTCCTCCTGGACCAGGACGTACGCCAGGCCCCTGGCGCCACGCTGCTTGGCCCAGTCCTGCCAGCCGTCGAGCTGACGCCGCGGCTGGCTCGCGCCACCCGGCATCACCACGGCGCCGACGTAGGCCGCCTGGAAGACGCGGAACGTCGTCTCGGAGAAGTAGTCGGTGCACTCGGTGATCTCGATGCCGAAGCGCAGGTCGGGCTTGTCCGAGCCGTACTTGGCCATCGCGTCGGCGTAGGTCATCCGCGGCAGCGGGAGCGGCACGTCGTAGCCGATCAGCTTCCACAGCGCCGCGACGATCTCCTCGCCGAGCGCGATCACGTCGTCCTGCTCGACGAAGCTCATCTCGATGTCGAGCTGGGTGAACTCCGGCTGCCGGTCGGCGCGGAAGTCCTCGTCGCGGTAGGCGCGCGCCAGCTGGTAGTAGCGCTCCATGCCACCGACCATGAGCAGCTGCTTGAACAGCTGCGGGGACTGCGGCAGGGCGTACCACGAGCCCGGCTGCAGGCGCGCGGGCACCAGGAAGTCGCGTGCGCCCTCGGGGGTGCTGCGGGTCAGCGTCGGCGTCTCGATCTCGACGAAGTCGTGGCCGTCGAGCACGTCGCGGGCAGCCTTGTTGGCCTTCGAGCGCAGCCGGATGGCGTTGCCGGGCGCGGTGCGGCGCAGGTCGAGGTAGCGGTGCTTGAAGCGTACGTCCTCGCCGACCTCTACGTGGTCGTCGATCGGGAACGGCAGGGCGGCCGCGGCGGAGAGGACCTCGAGGTCCTTGGCGACGATCTCGATCTCGCCGGTGGCGAGGTTGGGGTTGCGGTTCTCGTCGGTGCGGGCGACGACCTCGCCGGTGACCTTGATGCAGTATTCGTTGCGGAGCGCGTGGGCGATCTCCTCGTCACGTACGACGACCTGGACCACGCCGCTGGACTCACGCAGATCGAGGAACGCGACCCCGCCGTGATCGCGTCGACGGCCTACCCAGCCGGCGAGGGTCACGGTCTGGCCGACGTGCTCGGCACGCAGGGTGCCGGCGTCGTGGGTGCGGATCACTTCTTCTCCTCGTTGTTCGCGACGACCTGGGGCTTCAGGTCGCTCTCGTTCTGCGGCGTCCAGGTGGCCGGGTCGGCCGGGACCTGATCGCCGGTGCGGATGTCCTTGATCTCGTAGCCACCTTCGGTCGCGAAGAGGACGTACGGGATGCCGCGGCGCTCCGCGAAGCGGATCTGCTTGCCGAACTTGGCGGCGTTCGGCGAGACCTCGCAGGCAACATTGTGAGCGCGCAGCTGCTGGGCCGCCGAATCGGCCTCCGCCCGGCTCTCCTCGTCGGCGACGGCGACCAGCACGGTGCTCGGGACCTTGCGGTCCCCGTCGAGCACGCCCTTGGCCACGAGGGGCACCAGGACGCGGCTCACGCCGAGCGAGATCCCGACACCCGGGTAGGTGGTCTTGCCATCGCTGGCGAGCGCGTCGTAGCGGCCACCCGAGCAGATGCTGCCCAGGGACTCGTAGCCGTCGAGGCGGGTCTCGAAGACGGTGCCGGTGTAGTAGTCCAGACCCCTGGCGATGCTCAGGTCGGCCACGACGCGTACGGAGTCGGTGTTGAGAGGCGCGGTGGCGGTGATCAGCGTGGCCAGCTCGCTCAGGCCCTCCTCGAGCAGCTCGCTCTCGACCCCGAGCGCGCGAACCTTCTCCACGAAGGAGTCGTCGGTGGCGGTGATCGTGGCAAGCTCGAGGCACTTGGCGGCCTGCTCGTCGCTCAGCCCCGCCTCGGAGACCAGCAGCTTGCCGACCTCGTCGGCCGGCATCTTGTCGAGCTTGTCGATGAGCCGCATGGTCTCCTCGACGTCGGGCGCGCCGAGACCGGCGTAGAAGCCCTGGATCAGCTTGCGGTTGTTGACCTGGAGCGTGAAGCCGGGCAGGAAGGTCAGCCTGCCGAGCGCCTCGAGCATGACCCGGGCGACCTCGACGTCGTGGTGGAACGGGAGCGTGTCGCGTCCGACGATGTCGATGTCGGCCTGCGCGAACTCGCGGAAGCGGCCCTCCTGCGGGCGCTCACCTCGCCAGACCTTCTGGATCTGGTAGCGGCGGAAGGGGAACTCCAGCTTGCCGGCGTTCTCGAGCACGTAGCGGGCGAAGGGGACGGTGAGGTCGAAGTGGAGCCCCATCCCCTTGTCGCGGTTGGAGTCGTCCTCCTGCAGGCGGCGCAGGACGTAGACCTCCTTAGAGGTGTCGCCCTTGCGCAGCAGCTGGTCCATCGGCTCGACGGCGCGAGTCTCGATGTTGCCGAAGCCGTGCAGCTCGAAGGTGTGGCTCAGGGTCGCGATGACCTCGCGCTCGACGGTGCGCTGGCTCGGCAGGAACTCCGGAAATCCGGAGAGCGGTGTTGGCTTGTTCATGGTGTGGTGATCAGGTCCTGAAGAAACGGGTTGGTGGCGCGCTCGCGCCCGATCGAGGTCTGTTCGCCATGGCCGGGGAGCACCACGATGTCGTCGGCGAGGGGCAGCACCTTGGTGGTCAGGGACTGCAGCATCGTGGCGTGGTCACCGCCGGGGAGGTCCGTACGCCCGATGCTGCCCGCGAAGAGCAGGTCGCCGGAGAACATCACGTCACTGACCTCGGCGTGGTCGGGGTAGGGAGTCCGGAAGGTGACCGACCCCTCGGTATGCCCAGGCGTATGGTCGATCAGGAAGCTCATCCCGGCCAGGTCGATGGCCTGCCCGTCGCTCAGCTCCCGGACGTCGTCGGGCTCCACGAAGTCGTAGGTCCCCTGCGGCATGCCGAGGAGCATCTGCGCCGACTCCGGCGAGATCCCCTGGAGCGGATCGGCGAGGAGGTGACGGTCGTTGGGGTGGATCCAGGCAGTGGAGTCGTACGTCTTGGATACCGGGGTCACGGACCACATGTGGTCGACGTGGCCGTGGGTGAGCAGCACCGCGACCGGCTTGAGGCGCTGCTCGCGGACGATCTCCTCGATGCCCTTGGCCGCGTCCTTCCCGGGGTCGATCACGACACACTCGGTGCCCGGACCGGTGGCGGCGACGTAGCAGTTGGTGCCCCACGGACCGGCGGGAAAGCCTGCGATCAACACGAGAAACACCCTATCCAGCGGTACAGTGCAGCGCCGCATCGTGGCGTCTGACTACGATGGGCATCCCGAGGTGTGCCGGGACACCACGGGGACCTGCAAGTTGAGCCGACCGGGACTGTGACGAGCACGGTGTCCGGCGGGGGAGATTTCATAAGAGGTTAGCGCCTCATGCGAAGAGTAGGGACATTGTGACCAGCGAGCAGTGGGGTCGGGTCGAGGAAGACGGAACGGTCTACGTGAAGACCGCTGAGGGCGAACGTTCCGTGGGGCAATACCCGGAAGGCACGCCAGAGGAAGCGCTTGCCTTCTTCACCAACCGGTTCGACCAGCTCGCCTTCGAGGTCGAGCAGCTCGAGCGGCGCGTGCATGCGGGTAAGACGTCGCCCGACGAGGCGACCGCGGCGGTCAAGACCGTCGTGGAGAAGGTGACCGACGCCAACGCGGTCGGTGATCTGGCCTCGCTGGTGGCGCGACTGGACGCTCTGGCGCCGGTCATCGCCACCCAGCGTGAGGCCCGTAAGGCCGAGCGGGCCGCGAAGGCGGCCGAGGCGAAGGTCGCCAAGGAGGCTCTCGTCGCCGAGGCCGAGAAGCTGGCCCAGAGCAACGACTGGCGCAACGGTGCCAACCGGCTGCGTGAGCTGCTCGACCAGTGGAAGGCGCTCCCCCGCATCGACCGCGGGTCCGACGACGCGCTGTGGCGACGCTTCTCGACCGCACGCACCGCCTACACGCGGCGCCGCAAGGCCCACTTCGCCGAGCTCAACGCCCGGCGCGAGGACGCCAAGGTGATCAAGGAGCGGATCATCGTCGAGGCCGAGCAGCTCTCGGCCTCCACCGACTGGGGCCCCACCGCCGGGCGCTACCGCGACCTCATGCGCGACTGGAAGGTCGCCGGTCCGGCCCCCAAGGACGTCGACGACAAGCTCTGGAAGCAGTTCCGGGCCGCCCAGGACGTCTTCTTCGGTGCCCGTGACTCCGCCAACGCGGCGCTCGACGCCGAGTTCGCGCAGAACGCCGTGGTCAAGGAGGGCCTGCTCGCCGAGGCGCAGGAGCTTCTCCCGCTGCTGGAGAAGGGCGACGACCTCGACGCCGTCAAGCGGTCCTTCCGTGACATCGCCGACCGCTGGGACGAGGCCGGCAAGGTCCCGCGCGACCGCATCAAGGAGCTCGAGGGCGCGATGCGCAAGGTCGAGCAGGCCATCAAGTCCGCCGAGGACGACCAGTGGCGCAAGTCCGACCCGGAGAAGTCCGCTCGAGCCGACGACATGATCGCCAAGCTCGAGGAGGCCATCGCCCAGGTCGAGAGCGACCTCACCAAGGCCCAGACCTCGGGTGACGCCCGCAAGATCAAGAGCCTCGAGGAGAACCTCGAGTCCCGCCGCCAGTTCCTGGAGATGGCCAAGCGCGCCAGCGCCGACTTCTCCTGACTCATCCGTCGACTCGGCGCTCTGTCCTCGCGACAGGCGCCGAGTCGGCGCGTTCTGAAGCAGAATACGGGCCAGTCGGGTCATACTGAAAAAAAAATACGCCCAGTAGGCTCGTCATAAACAGCCCACTAGGCGGGGTTTTAGTGA
>NZ_JBHVGB010000261.1:0-5427 GCF_042801335.1 Nocardioides sp. NPDC057577
GCAGCGAAGCGAAGCGAGCGAGGACCGGATTGCGCCGACTCGGCGAAAGCCCGACGTAAGCCAAGCTGAAAGACGAAAGGTGGTCACGGAGTGACCGACAACCAGGAGCAGAAGCCCCTGCTCAAGGTCATCGACCACAACGCCACCCCCGAAGACGTCGCCGCGATCGTGGCTGTCTTCGCCGCGATGGGTTCGACCCAGGCCCCGAAGAAGAAGCCACGCTCCTTGTGGAGCACCCCACAGCTGCGTACGCCTCTCCACCCCGGCCCCGGAGCCTGGCGCGCCAGCGGGCTGCCCCGCTGACGAGGACGGCAATGTCATGATCGCTGTGTGATCACCTTCTCTCGGCGATATCTCCTGGTCACCCTGGCATGGCTGGTGACCCGGGGGTGGGTGGTGATCCTCTACGGCTTCCCGGCCGCTGCGCAGGAGCAGTTCTCCTGGTGGGGCACGGAGTGGGGCGTGGTGGGCGACGTGAACTACTACCGCGACAGCCTCGGCGGCCTCGCCCAGGACGGCGTCGCGGGGACGCTGGTCGAGTATCCGGTGCCGGCGCTGCTCCTGCTCTGGATCCCGTACGCCGCGATCGGCCTGCTCGACCTGGGCGGCGAGGCCTACATCGTGGCCGTGCTGGCGATGGCGGCGCTGACCGATCTGCTCTTCATGGTGCTGCTGGTTCGCAACCGCCGTGGGAAGCACCCGAGGTTCGGGATCTCCGGCGCGGAGGCGTTGTGGCTGGTCGCGGTCCCAGCGCTGGGCGCGACGGCGTACGCCCGCTTCGACCTCTTCCCAGGGATCATGGTCGGCCTGGCGGTGCTCTACGCGGTCACGAGACCGAAGGTGGCCGCGGCGTTCGCGGCCGTCGCGACCGGCGCGAAGTACTGGCCGATCCTGGTCATCCCGGCCCTCGCCGCGAACCGCGCCACCCGCCGCGGGGTCATCCTGACCGTCGCCGGCACCGGCATCGCCCTGGCCGGGCTGAGTCTCGTCCTCGGTGGCTGGGACCGCCTCTGGACGCCGCTGAGCTACCAGAGCGAGCGGGGCCTGCAGATCGAGTCGGTCTTCGCGACGCCGGCGATGTACGCGTGGGGCCACGGCGGTCCGGAGAGCGGCTACGCCATCGACTACACCGAGTGGAAGGCGTACGACATCAGCGGCCCGCGGGTCGAGGCGCTGCTCCTCGCGGCGACGGTCGCCTCCGTGGTCGCCGGGGCCCTCGTCATCGTCTGGTGGGTGCTCGCTTGGCGACGCCTGTCCCGCGGTGAGAGGACCGAGGAGACGATCGTCTGGCTGGTGCTCGCGACGGTGGCCGCGTTCCTGGTGACCAACAAGGTGCTCAGCCCTCAGTACATGCTCTGGCTGCTCCCCGCCGCCTCCGCCGGACTGGTCCTGCTCCGCGGCTGGGCTCGCCGGCAGCTCGGGATCTGGTCGGTCGTACTGGTCGTGGTGACGCTGCTGACCCACGAGATCTTCCCGCGGATGTACGGCTACATGCTCACCTTCGACGACATCGGCTCACCGTGGATCACCGAGGTGCTGGCCTGGCGCAACGGCCTGCTGGTGCTGCTCTTCCTCTACGCCGCCTGGCGCACTACTCGGTTGCTGGCCGTCCTCCCCGAGCGGGGGCGGCCAGCAACCGAGGGTCAGGAGAGGCAGACCTTGGCGACGTCGCCCTGAGCCGAGTAGATCGTGACCGGCTCCTCGGCGAAGACCGGCCGGCAGGCCGCCGCGGTGAGCTCGTGCACGGTGGTGCCGTCGTAGAACCCGTGGTCGTCGCAGTTCTCGTAGTTCACGTAGACCTCCCCGGGCTCGCCTCCGTCGCGGAAGATCCGCAGGATGACGTACGCCGTGACCGGCTGCCCCGCGGCACAGTTCTGCGGCGTGTTGGGACCGGAGCGGGCCGGTGCGCTCGTGATCGCCTTCACGAGACCTTCGGCGTCATCGCCCGTGATCTCTCGCGACCCGGTCAGTGAGGCCGAGGACGGCTCGTAGCGACAGATCGCGATCGACTCCGGGGCATCGCCCGCCAGCGGCGAGGTCTTCGGGTCGGTCTTCGGCCGCACCGGGTCGCCCTCGGCCAGCGGCGAGGAGGTCTCGCAACCGTAGGGGTCCTTCGCCACGGTCCGCAGCGAGCCCTTGATCTCGTAGTTGACCTTCTCGTCACCAGGACCGGTGAGGATCGTGGCGTAGGCGTCGCTCTCCCCGACCTGGACCCGGGTCAGCAGCCAGCCCTGGTGCTCCCAGGAGCCGGTCTGGAGGGTGGCGCCCTTGCCCGGCTTCTCGATCAGGACGTAGGGCTGCCACAGCGAGAACGGCACCTTGCCGAACTGCGGCGGGAAGTCGCGGTCCTTGGTCTCGTTGCAGGCGATCGCCGGCACCGGCTGGTTGGTGATGTTCGCGACGTAGGGCGTCCGCGGCACGGTGTCCCACTGGTCACCCGGCTCCGCGATGCACTCCGGCAGCGCCGGTGCTGTGGCGTCGGCCCACTCCTCGGGCACCTGGAAGGCGATGTCGTAGCGGACCGCCCAGCGGTTCCCGTCGGCCGGCGCGGGCAGGTCGGTGCGGCCGCGCTCGACGTAGGTGCCTTCGGGGGCCGCCTCGTCCGCACCGAGCGCCTTGGGCGCGTCGCCTGCACTGTCCTCGTCTCCGGAGGCGTCGCTCGCGGCCGTGCTCTCACCACCGCTGCCGGCGGGCTGCAGGTTGGCCACCACGCCGCCCAGTCCGACGACTGCCAGCACGGCGGCGGCAGCAGCCAGGATCCAGGGCGCCTTCCGGCGTCCGGGAGACTTCTCCTCGGTCTTGTCACGCTCGTCGGACAGGTCGGCCGGTCCAGACTCTTCAGACGCCCCGGGGATCGCGAGCTTCCGCGGCTCGAAGCCGTCGGCCGCACGGGCCAGGGCGGCCCGGAAGGCCCGCTCCTCGCGCTCGAAGTCACTCATTGTCAACCCCCTCGTTCCCTCTCTGATCAACAGAGCCTTGCTCGTTCAACCGCTGCCTCAGCTTGGCCAGCGCCCGATGCACGTGTGAGCGGGCCGTCGCCTCGGCGCAGTCGAGCACCGTCGCGATCTGCGCGAACGAGAGGTCCTCGTAGAACCGGAGAACCACCGCCGCTCGCTGATTCGACGGCAGCGTCTGCACCAGCGCCCACGCCTCGTCCGCGTCTCGCTCCTCCGGGCCGGGCTCATGCCTGGTCGCCATCGGCTCGACGTCCTCGACCAGCACCAGCCGGCGCCGCTTGCGCCAGCCGCTGATCGACCCGTTGACGATGCTCCTCTTCACGTACGCCTCCGCCGTCCCGGACGCCGCCAGCGACTCCCACCGCGGCAGCGCACGGGCGAGGGCGTCCTGCACCAGGTCAGGAGCGTCGGAGTTGTTGCCGGTCACCAGGTAGGCGAACCGCTGCAACGCGGGTCCCCGAGAGGCCACCCAGGCACCGAAGTCTGGTTCGCCCGCCTCCTCGTGGGCATCCACGGACACCTCCTCTGGCACGTTCACACACCTCCTACGCGAAGTCTGTCGTGTTCGTTGCGTGTAGCGGGGAATTGAGTTGCCCCAAGACGTCCCGGTCCTAAGGTTGGCCGGGTGACCCGAAACGTAGACGCCCGCACCGACCGCTATGTCGAGGAGCTCTGCGCCCTCGACCCGCTGACCGCGACGTACGTCGGTGTCGCCGGCCACGACACGGAGCTCCCCGACCTCTCCCCCGACGGGATGGCGGCTGTGGAGGAGCTCAACCGCGTGGCGTACGCCGATGTGGCCGCGATCGAGCCGGTCGACGAGCGTGAGCAGGTCGCCAAGGACGCGTTCCTGGAACGGGTCGGGCTCGACATCGAGTTCGCCGAGGCGCAGCTGGACCGGAAGTTCGTCTCCGTCATCACCAGCGGCATCCACAACCTGCGCGAGGTCTTCGACCTGATGCCGACCGGCACCGAGGACGACTGGGCAGCGATCGGCGCCCGGCTGGCCAAGATGCCGGACGCGGTCGCGGGCTACACCGCAACCCTCCGGGAGGAGGCGGCGGCCGGACGGGTCTCGGCGACGGCTCAGTACCAGAAGGTCGCCGATCAGATCCTGAGCTGGACCGGGCAGAAGGGGGCCGGCGGCTTCTTCGCCGGCCTGGTCTCACGTGCCCCCGAAGCCACTCCTGCCTCGTTGCGCGCCGAGCTCGAGGCCTCGGCCCGGAGGGCCAACGAGGCATTCACCGAGTTCGGGCGCTTCATGGCTGACGACCTGGTCCCGAACGGGCTGCCGAAGGAGGCCGTCGGGCGCGACCACTACCAGCTCTCCTCGCGGCGCTACCTGGGCGCCGAGATCGACCTCGAGGAGACGTACGCCTGGGGCTGGGAGGAACTCAAGCGACTCTCCGACGACATGGAGGCCACTGCCGACCGGATCCTGCCGGGCGCGAGCGTCGTCGAGGCGGCAGCCCATCTCGACAAGGACCCCGCGCGGCAGCTGACCTCGACCGACGCGCTCAAGGAGTGGATGCAGACCACCGCCGACCGCGCCATCGCGGAGCTGGCCGACGTGCATTTCGACATTCCCGAGCCGGTCCGCCGGATCGAGTGCATGATCGCGCCCACCACCGACGGCGGGATCTACTACACCGGCCCCTCCGAGGACTTCTCCCGTCCCGGCCGGATGTGGTGGTCGGTGCCCGAGTCGGTCACCTCGTTCGGCACCTGGCGCGAGCTGACCACGGTCTACCACGAGGGCGTACCGGGCCATCACCTCCAGGTCGCCCAGACCGCCTACCGAGCCGAGCTGCTCAACCGCTGGCAGCGGCTGATGTGCTGGGTCTCCGGCCACGGCGAGGGCTGGGCGCTCTACGCCGAGCGCCTCATGGACGATCTCGGCTACCTGGACGACCCCGGTGACCGCCTCGGCATGCTCGACGGGCAGTCCTTCCGGGCCGCGCGGGTGATCATCGACATCGGCATGCATCTGGAGCTGACGATCCCGGAGGACAACCCGTTCGGCTTCCACCCCGGCGAGGTGTGGACCCCTGAGCTCGGCCGCGAGTTCATCGGTCGGCACTGCCTGATGGAGGACGCATTCCTCGACTTCGAGGTCGCCCGCTACCTCGGCTGGCCGGGCCAGGCGCCGTCCTACAAGGTCGGTGAGCGGATCTGGCTCCAGGCCCGCGAGGATGCCCGGGCTCGGGCCGGGGCGGCTTTCGACATGAAGGCCTTCCATCGTGCCGCGCTGGACCTCGGGTCGCTCGGGCTCGATCCGTTGCGGGCGGCGCTTGGGCGGCTGTAGCTGCTGGGTTGGGCAGGGACATTTGGTCGTTACGCGGGGCGCCGGTTTCGTATTGGCACTGTTTCCGCAGGGCTGGTCTGGGCCGCCGACCCTGTCCTCGAGTGTTTCTCGACCTGCCCCGGAGTCAAGGACGGCCTGCGGCCGCCGGCTTCGCCGGCCGCTTCG
>NZ_JBHVGB010000262.1:0-5224 GCF_042801335.1 Nocardioides sp. NPDC057577
CCTGTCGTGACGGCAGGCGAGCGCTTCGGAGGTCCAGCTCAGCGGGTCAGGCCCACTTGACGGCGGCCTCGGTCTCGACTCGGGGGAGCCGGTCGAACCACGGGTTCTCGCCCGGGTGACCGATGTTGACGATCATCTTGGCGGTCCAGTCACCGTCGGGGAAGAACTCCTTGTCGACGCCCGCGGTGTCGTAGCCCGCGATCGGTCCGGCGGCCAGGCCGGCCGCGCGGACGGCGAGGATGAAGGCACCGGCCTGCAGGCCGGCGGACCAGCCGCCGGCGCCGTGGCGGGCGGTCTCGTCGCCCTCGAAGTAGTCCTTCATCTCCGGGCGGATCGGGAAGACGTTCGGGATCTCCTCGTGCCAGTTGTTGTCGTAGGCGACGATCGCGGTCGCCGGGGCAGCCTTGGTCTTCTCGACGTTGCCCTCGGCGATGTGGGGGAGGAGGCGCTCCTTGCCCTCTCCCGTGCGCACGAACACGACCCGCAGCGGCTGGGTGTTGGCCATCGTCGGGGTCCAGCGGGTGAGCTCCCAGACGTCGGCGAGCTCGTCGTCGGTGACGGGCGTCTCGGCGAAGGTGTTGGACGTCCGGGCACCCGTGAAGACGATCTGGCGGCCGCGGTCGTCCAGCTTCTCGAGGGTGGTGGTCTCCAGGGCAGTGGTCTCGGTCATGTCGCTCTGAACTCCGTGGCTACTAGGAATATTCCGGTTACTACGAAAATAGTAGTTCCTCAGGATTCAGGCAACTCCTGTACGCTGGGACGTATGCCTGCGACGAAGCCCGCCCACGATCCGCAGGTGTGCAATGCCGCGCTCGTGCGGGCCTTCGACTTCCTCGGCAAGCGCTGGAACGGCGTGATCCTCGGCAGCCTGACCCAGGGCCCGCTCGGCTTCGCGGAGCTCAAGCGGGCGGTGGCGGGCATCAGCGACTCGATGCTCTCCGAGCGGCTCAGCGAGCTGGCCGGCCTGGGCCTGCTCGCCCGCGAGGTCGACCCCGGCCCGCCGGTGGCGGTCCGCTACGCGCTCACCGGATCCGGTGCCGCGCTCGCGCCGACCCTCGGCGCGCTCACCGAGTGGGCAGGCACGCATCTGCCAGCCGGGGAGTGCTCCGAGGACTGACCGGTCCACGAACGACACCGGCCCGCCACCGAACGGTGACGGGCCGGCCTGACGAGGATGCTCAGCGTTTGAACGCCTTGCCGAGGTCGAGGAAGACCGTCTCCCCGGTGGCGTCCGCGAGGCCGTCGTTGTCGGTGACCGCGTAGGCGTGCCCGTCGGCACCGATGGTGAAGCCTTCGAGCTTCTCCTGGGTCCATCCGTTGGTGGCCCGCAGCGCAGGCAGCAGGTCGTACGCCAGGCGCTTGCGCAGCGGCTTCACGGGCGTGATCCCGGTGACCCCGCTGCGAGGCAGGTCGACGGTGTAGACCCGCTTGACCGCCGCGGTGGGGCCGTTCTGCTTGTCGCGCTCGATGACGGCGAGGGTGTCCTCGTCGACGGCGGTGATCTCCGACAGGCCGAGCCAGTCACCGGCCACCGAGGTCGACTCCAGGCCGTAGCCGAACCACTCCCACTGGCCCGTGGCCGGGGTGTAGCGACCGATCCGGGCGGTGCTCGCGCCGTCCACACCGGGCTTCTTCGCGGTCGAGTCGGCCCACAGCGGGCGCTGGAGCGCGACGTACACCTTCTCCGAGCGGCCCTTCCCGGTCACCGTCACACCCTCGAGGCCCCACTTGCCGACCTTCTCGGCGATCTCCGTGGGCAGTGGGACGGTCTCGGTGATCCGGCCGTCGCGGTCGAGGCGGAGCAGCGCGTTGCCGGCGCCGGTAGCGCCTTCGTTCGCCACCCAGAAGCCACCGCCGCGGCGAGCGGCCAGGCCCTCGATGTCGAGCCCCTCGGCGACATCGCCCGAGGAGTCGGTGACCTCGAGCACGTCGCGGATCACGGCCGGCGAGCGGTGGACCGAGAGCGTGTAGATCCGGCCGGTGGCGTAGGCGGCGTCGCTGGCGGCGTAGAGCTTGCCGGGCTCGCCGGGCACCTTCGAGAGCGCACCCAGCGCACCCCAGCCGATCGGCTTGCCCTTCGTCGAGGCCGATTCCACGGTGGGGAACGACGACGACTTCCGACCGAAGCCGTAGAGCGAGACCGATGCCCGCACCAGGTCCTCGGCCGAGTCCTCCTCCGAGGAGATCGCCAGCAGGTTGCGCGACGGGATCGGCAGCAGCCCCTCCGGCCCGTTCGTCGCCGGCAGCACCTGCTCGAGCTTCGGCGAAGAGGGCGTACGCATGTCGTAGACGGCCACGAAGTTGCTGCGCTCGGAGCCCACGAAGGCGTACGGGACGCCGCCGAAGGTCTCGAAGGCGAGCCCCTCGGGCTCCGCCCCCTTCTTGGCGGCGCGGTCGTTGTTGTGCAGCCCGTACTTCGTGGCGAGGTCCTCGAAGGTGGATCCGGCGTCCCAGACCACCTCGCCGGTCGCGGCGCGGAAGACGGTCCAGCCGCGGCTGCCGCCCTTCCAGTCGCCCTCGTTGGCGGTCGCGACGAGACCGCGGCCGACCCACTGGATCGAGTCGGGCTCGCGGGGGACGTCGATGGTGTCGACCGGGTCGAAGAGCCCGTTCTTGCTCGCGTCCACCCCGGAGACGACCGCGTTCCCGGCGCTCCACACCGTCTCGACGGTCGCGGACGCAAGGTCGATGATCGCGACGCCGTTGTTCTCCTGCAGCGTGAGCGCGAGCTGGTTGTCGGCGTTGATGTCGACGTACTCCGGCTCCGCGTCCTCCGGCGTGTCCAGCCCGTCGAGCAACGAGGCGGGCAGCGCCACGTCGGTGATCGACCACTCGGCCGGCCCGCCGTCGAGGCCGACGATCTTGACCGATCCGGCCGGTGCCTGGGGCAGGTCGCCCTCCTCGCCACCGGCAGGGGTGACGGCCTCGTTGCGCTGGTTCTCCATCGCGATCGCGGCGTACGTCCCGTCGGGGCTGACCGCGATCGAGTCGGGCTGACCGCCCAGGTCGTAGGAGGCGATCTCGTCGTGCGGGGCGGCCAGCGAGATCACGTCGATCCGCCCGTCGCGGGTGCCGACGGCAGGCTCCTCGTCCTCCCACTCGGTGTCCTCGAGGCCGGGGTAGGTCGACTCGTCGACGACGACGAGCGCGTAGGCGCCCACGATCGAGACCGATGTCGGCGAGCCGCCCTTTCCGCCGGAGACGTCGTGGCTGCCGAGGCCCTTCGGGGCCGACGGCTTGGTGATGTCCAGGAAGCCGATCCGGCCGCCGAGCGCATCGGTGTAGGCCAGCGTCTTCCCGTCCTCGGAGACGGATGAGATCTCGGCGACGGTGGGGTCGGCCGGGTCCACCCCGGCAGGTACGTTCTGGAAGACCGGGTAGGTCGCGAGCCGGCTGAACTCGCCATGCCGGTCGGGGCCGGCGACGGCGGTGCCGCCGAGGACGGTCACCATCGAGACGCCCAAGCCCCCGATGGCCAGGACGCCGATGCCGGCCAGCGTGAGTCGGTTGTGCAGGAGTTGCATGTCGGGGTTCCTCTCGGAAAATCATTACCGGGACGAACGATCTCGGCGACACTCCGCGCCGAGGCATCACGTACGTTGCGACCGACCGACTCCCGGGTGAACAGCAGGTGGGCAACCCCGGCCGCACCCCTACTGTCCGGTTAACGTTCCAATCGCCAGGCCCATCCGGCCGAGTAATAGGCTGACGGACGACACCCGTCCCTGAGACCCAGGAGTAGTTCAGTGGCATCGATCGACGCCGTAGGCGCCCGCGAGATCCTCGATTCGCGAGGCAACCCGACTGTCGAAGTTGAGGTCGTCCTCGACGACGGCACCTTCGCCCGCGCCCAGGTCCCCAGCGGCGCCTCGACCGGAGCCTTCGAGGCCGTCGAGCTGCGTGACGGCGGCGAGCGCTACGGCGGCAAGGGCGTGCAGAACGCCGTGACCGCCGTCGTGGAGACCCTCGCGCCCGCGATCGAAGGCTTCGACGCCGACGACCAGCGCGCCATCGACCAGGCGATGATCGAGGCCGACGCGACCCCCAACAAGGCCAAGGCCGGCGCCAACGCGATCCTCGGCGTCTCGCTGGCGGTCGCGAAGGCCGCCGCCGACTCGGCGGGCCTCTCGCTCTTCCGCTACGTCGGTGGCCCCAACGCCCACGTGCTCCCGGTCCCGATGCTCAACATCCTCAACGGAGGCTCCCACGCGGACTCCAACGTGGACATCCAGGAGTTCATGATCGCGCCGATCGGCGCGCCGACCTTCGCCGAGGCGCTGCGCACCGGTGCCGAGGTCTACCACGCCCTCAAGTCCGTGCTGAAGGAGAAGGGCCTGGCCACGGGGCTCGGCGACGAGGGCGGCTTCGCCCCCAACCTCGAGTCCAACCGTGCCGCCCTCGACCTGATCGCCGAGGCGATCGGCAAGGCCGGCTACGAGCTCGGCAAGGACGTCGTGCTGGCGCTGGACGTGGCAGCGAGCGAGTTCTACGAGGACGGTGCGTACCTCTTCGAGGGCGCCAAGAAGACGGCCGAGGAGATGACCGCCTACTACGCGGAGCTCGTCGCGGCCTACCCGATCGTCTCCATCGAGGACCCCCTCGACGAGGAGGACTGGGACGGCTGGAAGGCGATCACCGACGCCATCGGCGACAAGACCCAGCTCGTCGGCGACGACCTGTTCGTCACCAACGTCGAGCGCCTCGCCCGCGGCATCGAGGGCGGTCAGGGCAACGCGCTGCTGGTCAAGGTCAACCAGATCGGCACGCTCACCGAGACCCTCGACGCCGTCGACATGGCCCACCGCGCCGGCTTCAAGACGATGATGTCCCACCGCTCCGGCGAGACCGAGGACACCACCATCGCCGACCTCGCCGTCGCCGTCGGCTCCGGCCAGATCAAGACCGGCGCCCCGGCCCGCTCGGACCGCGTCGCCAAGTACAACCAGCTGCTGCGCATCGAGGAGATCCTCGACGACGCCGCGGTGTACGCCGGTCGTTCGGCGTTCCCGCGGTTCCGCTTCGAGGGCTGACAGCCCGTGTCCGGAGCACCAGCCTCCGTCCGTCCCCGCATCCGGTCCCGTACCGTGTGCGGGGACGGACGTGCGTAACGGGGAGGCGTGAGACATGGCCGGGAAGGACCGCGACCGGTTCTCCACCGCGACCAGGCTGCGGCTGCTCGGGGAGCAGACGGCGGCCCGTGTCTACCGGTCCCAGAACCGCCGCC